>MGUX01000048.1 GCA_001800185.1 Elusimicrobia bacterium RIFCSPLOWO2_12_FULL_59_9 | reverse complement strand
CTCTTTTGCCGGTGGGGTCGGGATCATATACGATGGGGTAAAGAGATTAAAGGATTCCCCTCCTGAGTGGCTAAACGCGCCGAAGGGAATTAATCCATGAACTTCCTTGCAACCCTTATTATATGTTGGCTCGTCGGCATCGCGTTAGCCGTGTTGCAAATCCAACGAGAGAAGGATTTCTGGGGCAAACCGCTTATTTTCCGCCGGCTCGGGGTCATGTTATTTGCCGTTGCCGTCGGATGGACGGGAGCCGCCGTATTGTTTAGAGGATTCATGATGCATCAAGCGGTTTTCATGCTCTTGGGTCTTTTCATGAGCGTGGCGGGAATGTTGGGTGCGTTTTTCTGCGAACGACGAATTGAGAAATTACGCTCGGATATGGCGCGGCAATTCTCGAAAAGGCCGCCTCAGTGACGGTGATAAACTGCCTCACCGCACTTTGGCTGCTTTGGGCTTTCTTGGCGATCTTCAAAGTATTCGGGGAAAAGGATTTTTGGAGCCGGCCGCTGTTATCCTGGCGCATTTCGCTTTTTGCCGCTTGCATCCTCATGCAGTGCCTCGGATTTCTACTGATAATGGTCGGCCAACTTGCCCCGAATTTTCCAGTCGCGGTTATGGGAGGGATGATGTTTCTATGCGGGGCGGGAATATGGATCGCCTGCGACAGGCAGCTTAAGAAAACCCTCCGGACGCTCAACAACCAAGCCGCGCTCGCGAACGAGGACAATAACCGAATCTCGACGGCGGGAAAGCCAAGCACGTCGCGATAGAACCCGACGTGCCGCTCAAAGTCTTCGGAGAAAAGCCCCGCCCAAGAAAGCCCTTGGTATTTCATGGATCAGCTAATACCAAGCCGGTCTGGTCCCTCGTCCTCCAACCTTGTCGAACGAGGTCAAGACCCAGCCCGGCCTACGGGCTTCGACATCGAAAGTCATGCGGTACTTCGCCCCACCGACCTCGAATTCCCACCAGCGCAGTGAGGCATCCCCTTCTATCGTGTTGGGCTCCAGATCGGACGGATGCGCTTCCAAAAAGCGCAGGTTTGCCCGGATGTGATCTTGAATATGGGTTGGGAGAGTATTCAGGTGTGCCAGTAGCGCCTTGTCGCAGGAGACCGACATGACTACAGGTCGAAAGGCGCCAGACGGTCTTTTTGAATCGCTTTGCGGCTTTGGGCGATCTGCTTTCTTTCTTCGGCGGTCAGGGCGGCCCGGGGGAGGACGCGGCTGGCCTCCAGGAGCTGAGTCTGCCTCCAAAGGCGGAGGGTGTTGGGCGGACCTGAAGTGTTCTGGAGAATCCAAAGGCGGAGACTGCTGCGAGGAAAGAGGATTTTCTTGCTGATGCGAAGAAAGGGGATCGCCTTCTGCCGAACCTTCGCCAGGACGGTGGAGGCGGGCATTCTAAGAAAGTCGGCCACCTCCTTGACTGTCAGCATCTCGTGGAATGTATCCATATTCATAGTATAGAGCAGGTTAAATTGGTTGTCAAGAGCTTTAATTAGTTTAGGCTATTTTAGATTGTTTTTAATTAGTTTCTCAGAGTCTCTGTACCAACTGTGCACGAAGGCCGCTCCGACAATCGAAATGGCCGCCAAGCCGAAAACTCCCTCCATTTCGGTGAGCATGGGTGAATCGCTGAGAAACAAACCCCTGGCGCTATGCTCCGGATTTCCAAAGAGCAGCTTCATCCACAGGAAATTCCAGACTCCATGGAAGAAGCCGCGGACCAGGACGCTCAGGCTTCTTTCCACGAGCCATGAAAGGAAATAGCTTGCAAGGATGACGGTTCCCGTGAACACGCCGATCATATAATACGTTGAGCCGGTATGCGCGACAAAAAGGGAGCGGGCATGCCAGCCAGCCCACACCAGACCAATGATGAGCGGAGCATGCGTGAACCCGCGAAGCTGATTGTGGAGATACCCCCGCCATCCGATCTCACCGCCGAGCGAAGCGAAGGTCCATACCACCAATGTCGCCACGGCGCTCGGCCAGTGAATCATCGGTTGCGGGTTCCAATGCAGCTTCCCGAACGCAATACCCATCGCAACGGTCAGGGCGCCTACGGCGACGGCATAGGTGGCAGCCCAGAGATAGGATCGCCCTGCTCCAATCCTCAAGTTTAAAATTTCGCGAAGAGACTCCCGCTCCCATAGGGCAAAAAGCGCCGCCGTCAAAGCCGGAAGCCACATGGCGAAAAGGAATCTCAGAATGTTGGGGGCGAGAAGATCGATGACAAAATTGGAGACGCCAGGTTTAGAATTGCCCAAACCGCCGTTGTTTTCAGCCTATGAGTCGGCATGGCTCAAGGTGTGCCTCTTCGTCATCAAATCGCGCCCTACTCCGGAAGACGCCGGACCTCAGAGATCTCCGGGCTTGCGGACTCGTGGAAAATGTCGGCCAAATAGCGCTCGATTCCGCGTTCATGCACAAAGACGGGAATCACCACTTCGTCGGCCAAACGGCGCTTGCCCTCCCCATCAAGGTAGTAGAGCCGCCAGCCCGATGCCAACTTTTCAACCCCCATCCGCCTGCCAAACACATCGAGCTTAATCATCGAATAAACAGGATCACGCGACGATGCCATCAGCCGTCTTGAGCGAGCCCTTCATGAAAGGGAAGTCGAATGGGTCAGGCTGTCAATACAACTGATGGCCGCGGTTGCTGCCTCAGTTACCACATTCCCATAATGCCAAAATGTCAAGCCTTGGCACAAATTCAATTCCTCTCAGATTCTGAATGGTTAGATGGCTATTGAGCCCCTGCTGACCAACTCCAGCCAAACTGCAACTGCAGAACAAGCGGCACCAGCTCCGAAGAGCATCAGTTGGCACCAAAACGCGCACCAAGATAATCGGCCAAGAAACTCAGACCTTACACGTTTCTGCCCAAGGTCTGGCTCGTCGGACGCGCGAGTTCGCACAATCCGTGCCGCAAGACGAAAATCTCGGAGTCGGTTCAAAGTGCAGCATAAACCAGCTATGACGGCCCCCGCGAGGATTGCCAAAGATATGGTTGCCGGGAAAGAAGTGGCTTTGATTTTCGCATCCAGCAAGAGGTTGGATTGAAACGCTAGTGTAGTGAGTCATATATCCCTTTACACAAACTCCCGTCGGAGAGAATCGCCCCCCGACGGCAGCAAATGTAAAGAAGCGTTGGAATCACTACACTAGGAGGCCGATCGAGAGACCAAGCACCAAATTGTTTATCGCGCCGAAGTGGTCTCGCGCAATTCCTTGCCAGCGAACAAAGCTATCTTTGTCGTCCTTTGTCACGACCTCTCCGCAGGTCCTCTAACTATCGAGTACAACCGGGCTCAACACAGACTCGCATGGGCTGCGATAATGGTTCTGACTCCCATTTGCCACAACCTTAAGGTTCAACTTTTTCAGCCGCACATTGGACACTACCACCGAATCACAGCATTCATATTAATTCCCATTGCTCAGATGGCGGCCATTGCTGTTGCACCTGCGACGGCCTGCACATCCTTATTTCCAGCGAAAACCCGGGCGCGGACACCGTTGCAGAAGTTCTCATTGATTCCCTTAGCGTGCCTCTGAGTCGCGAGAATGATGAGGCCAACAAAGCCAGCCGCCATGGTAATCAGAAGCAACATTTTCAAGTTAAATAAAATCTTATGCGCCAAGCACCAGCAGTTATTGTCCCTCCGGCACAGTTAGCCCTCGCCTCCGAGCAATATTTAGGAGGAAGATTTCATCCTGCATCGCTCCGGCCATGCTTTCAACCACACGCTGCGTTTGTACAAAGATTTCAGAATCGGGTCGTTTGCGGTCAACATCATGATCGAGATACTTGAGGAATTTGGCTTGGTGGTCCTTATAAAGCTCTGGATGGAAAAATAGGAACTGAAGGTAGTCGTGCAGGGCATTCATTTTCTCTGCATGGAACACTTGCGTCTTATAGTACACAAAGACCATTATCAAAAATAGTACCCATCCAATCCACTTCATGACGGGAGGCACCTCCAATTTCTATTCCGTTTCGGATTCGATTCAAAAAGATTTGTGATTACGGAAATATCAAGATTAATTATGGGCACCCCTCATCTAGCATTTGGCTTTACGAAATTTATAAATCAGTTTACAACCAAATCTATGGAGAGTCAATGGCGCACCCTATGAGGCAAGTGGGCAGCAAGGGGGTGGCGAGGGGTTCCCGGAGAAAACCCTCCCGGAGGACCGCCTTCACATGCAGCGAGTCCGAGGGAGGGAAGGGCGCTCTCGGAGGCGACCCTGTTTTTCGGAGGGAACCCCTCGACAATCCCCCATCAACACATTACAAACTAATTTTGAGCGCGCCCACAATCAATGATTTTGCCGAGAATGCGCCGGCCGCGGGCGCCGGTGGCCTCGGGACAGTGATTCGTTTTGCCTTGCAGGGCCCGGTCGGCCATGAGAGCGAAGCAGGCGGCTTCTTTGGCCGTTGAGGAAATGCCGAACTCGTCCATGAAGCGGACTCTAATATTTTTCATTGGCCCCGAATAAAACGCCTCTTTAAGATGCCGCACCAAAGCCGGATTCCGCGCCCCGCCTCCGCTGATCACCACTTCCTTGACGGGGTGATGCGGAAAAACGAACCTCTCATAGGCCTTAAAAATAGAAAGCGCCGTAAAATAGGTCAGCGTGGCGACCCTGTCCTCCAAACGCCTGCGCTTCAGCGGCCCGGAAAACTTTTTAAAAAAAGGGTCAAGGAAAGCGCTGCGGTCTAGGGATTTGGGAGGCCTCCGGGTGAAAAAAGGATCCCGAAGCATGCGATTCGCCAACGAATAATCAATTTTCCCGCGTTTGGCCAAAAAGCCGTTTTTGTCGAAGCGCTTGCGCCCCCCGCTGGTCCTTTGAACCTCGGCGTCGATGAGGCAATTGCCAGGACCGGTGTCGAAGCCCAGCGGGGCGGCGCCCCCACCGACGACCGAAACGTTGGCGATTCCCCCGATATTTTGAAGCGCGCGGACGGGACCCCGGGAAAACAAGAATTCATCCAGATACGGGACCAAGGGCGCCCCGCAGCCTCCGGCGGCGATGTCCCCCGGACGAAAATCCGCCACCACGGGAATCCCGGTCGCCTCGGCGATGAGGGCAGCCTCTCCTATCTGGAGCGTGTTGCGCTCCCGATCGCCGGGGCCGTGATAGACGGTTTGCCCATGCGAGCCGATGGCGCGGACGCTTCTCAACGGCACGCGGTTTTGCCGCAGAAAACGGACGGCGGCCCGTCCGAAAAGAGCTCCCAACTCAAAATTTAGACGGGAGAGCTCCGGGACGCTCAGCCGTCCGGCATTGAGAATCGCAGTTTGAAGCCTGCGTGAATAAGGGAAAGTTCGCTCGGCCAAGACGCGAACTTTCCGGCCGGAAATCGAAACGAGCGCAAGACTGGCGCCATCGGCGGAGGTTCCCGACATCAAGCCCACCGCCAGACGGCCGCTCATGCTTCCAGCGCCCGGCGCAAACTGCCGTTGGCGGCATCGAGCATCTTGCGCGCCCGCGGCAGGGAAATTTTGCGGCGGGCCATCAGAATGGCCGTCTTCGCGCTCTTGGCTTCCTGAAGCAGCCGCCGCGCTTCCTTCTCCGGCACTCCGCCCAACTGCCGGATCAGCCTCACGGCTCTAAAAACCAGCTTGCGGGAGACTGGTTTTAAATCCACCATAAGATTTCCATAAACCTTTCCCATCCGGATCAAGGCGGTCAAAGTGAGCATGTTTAAAACCATTTTCGCCGCCGTCGCCGATTTCAGGCGCGTCGAGCCGGACAAAATTTCCGGTCCCACTTTGGGCGCGATCGTCAAATCACAGTCCCTGATCCCCGAATAGGGATGGGAGCTCACCAGCAGGGTCGAGCAGCCGCGCCGTTTGGCGCAGGAAAGCGCCGCGCGAACGTAAGGAGTGGCTCCGCTGGCCGCCACGCCCACGACTACGTCGCCGCGCCTGACTTTGCTTCGGACGGCCTTGGAGGCCGCCGCGGCGTCGTCTTCCGCCCCTTCCCGGGACCGGAAGACCGCGCCGCGCCCTCCCGCCATAATCGCTTGAATCAATAACGCGGATGTGCCGAAAGTCGGGGGCATTTCCGCCGCTTCCAGCACGCCCAGCCGACCGCTTGTTCCCGCTCCGACGAAAAAAAGGCGTCCGCCGCTTTCCAGAGCGCGGGCGATCATTTCGGAGCCCCGGACGATGCGCGCCTTTTCGCGCCGCACGGCGCGGACCACCCTCAAATCCTCCCGGTTCATCAGGCTGACGATGGCGGCCGGGGACAGGGCGTCCAAGCGCCCGGACTTGGGATGGTTTTTTTCCGTCGGCAAACGGGCGTAGAACGCGGAGGTTCGCATGGGTGGAGCTAACGGCTTCCGCCCGGAGGCGGGGAGCGCTGCGGCTCAGGGGCGGCGCTGATGGTGGAAACGACGATCATAAAAGATTTTGACGGATTTTGAACCCACCGCATCACTTTCTCAAGATTTTCCCCCTCCAGGAGAGGCGCCCCATGCCCGTCGATCGCAGCCAAGAAGGAGACCTGTCTTCCCGTGGAGAAAACGCCTAAATTATAAAGCAGCTTGGCGCCGGAGAATGAATACTCGTCGTTTTGAGAGGTCATCAAAAGCAGCGGCCTTCTACCGTATTGCCGGATGTCGTTGACCGTGCGCACCTCGCGGTAATTAAGCGACGGGGACGCCAAAATCGCCATGGGAATTTCCGGGTGGCGCGAGGCGGCTTTGAGCATGATATTGGCCCCAATGCTGCCGCCGACCAAAACCGTTGAGCTGGAATTGACGCCTTGGGATGATAAGAAGACCAGCGCGGCCTCCACGTCCGCGGTCATTTGATTCCATTCGTTGTCTTCGCCGCGGCGCTGAAAGCTGCGAAAATCCGCTCTTCCCTGGGGCCCCATCTGGCTTTCGCCGTGTCCGCGAGCGTCGTACGCCAAAATTCCGTAGCCTAGGGCCGCCGCGGTCGAAGCGAAATGCTCCCACTCCCCCTTGCCGGCTCCAACGCCGTGCAGGCAAATGAAAGTCCATAAGCCGGCGTCGCGCCTGGGCGCATACCACGCGCCCAACTTCCACCCATCGGCCGTCCTGAACTCCACTTTTTCCCCAAAAGCGACTTTGGGAATTTGCGGCGGCAAACTGCGCTTGGAAGCCGCCTGCCCCGGCGGGGCGAAAGCTCCCGCGAGCCCGAAGAATGCCGCCGTCAAAAGAAAAATAAATATTCTATAGCGCACGCGATGCTTCGGGTCTCAGGCGGGTGAATTGAGACAAATACGCCTGCCGCTCCTGTTTGAGGTCTTGGACCAAGCGCCGGTAAGTCGGCGCCCGGTAATAGGACCGGGGCGAATATTTCCGCGCGAAATCGTCGATGCCGGGCACGCGCGCGGGCGTTTCGTATCCCCATTCGGCATCGGCCATCCAAGCTCCGGGCTCGAGTTTCCCCTGCCGGGCGATAAAGACCAGAATCGCCGAGGAAACCGCCTTGGTGATCTTCACTCCCGCCGCCCCCGCGCCGCCGTTGTCGGCGCCCTTCCCGATGGAGCCGGTGTTGAGCAGGTAAACCTCGATGCCGGGATTATCGCGCAAAATCTCCCAGAACCGGTTTCCCTCGTCCTCCTCCAAACCGACGATGAAAGGATTAAAACCCACCTGACGGATGGATTGTCCGGCCTTGGAAGGATCCCCGGCCGACGTTTCGATGGACTCGCCGAGCATAAAATAGGCCGCCGCCTGATCCCGGCTGAGGCGGGCGACCGGCGGCACCACGGTGTCGCGCCGGGTGATGAAAACCACCTTATCGACCCGCCCCAAATCGATTTGGTCCGAAGCGTTGGGGAGCAGGTTTCTCCGGCAAAGCGCCCGGCCGTTGGTGCCGTTGGCATAATTGAGAAAATCGACCGCGCCGGCTTCATCCACGTGCACGTTCTCAAAGACGGAGTTTTCGTTGGTCAGAGCCGCATAGAGGTCCGGCTGCTCCTCCCGGGCCAAGCCCTCCGTTTTCACGTAAAAATTGTCCTCGCTCCCATAGGCCGCGCCGTCTCGGGTCAAAAATACGATGTCGTCTTGCAGCGTCAACACCCCTTCCGGTTTTTTCAGGCCGTGATCGTCCAACGTGAGCGTCGTCTTGCCCGTGCCCGAAAGGCCGAACAAGAGCATGCCCACGTCCCGCAGTTCGGCCCCGGACGCCGCCCGGATCAGCTTGCTCCCGGCATGCAGGCCGAGGCCGCCGCGCCGCTTCATGCCGAACATCGCCAAGCGCAAGAATGACATCTTGGCCTCGCCCACGTAGTCTATGCCCAAGACGTAATTGACGCCCCGGTCCGGGCAAAGGAGCACGAGGCGCTCAGGAAGCCCGGACCGCGCCGCCTCCGGGATCAACTCCTTCCACTGCGGCAGGTAAACCGTGAGCACGTCCGGTTCCCGGGACAGATTCTTCTGCGCCTGCGAAGGCGCGAACAGAGTCTGCGACCAAAGCAGCGCCACGCGGGCATATTCTTGAGGCAACCACAGACGCGCATGGAAGGACGCGGACGGATGCCTCCCGATCACCCGGTCGATCCTGTACCATTCGACTTTCGGCATGGCCTGCGCCACCCATTCGGCGACGCGGCGGGCGAATTCGGGCGCCATCGCGGCCTGATGGCGGCCGGCTTTGGTTTCCCCTTCCAATAGGAATGTGTTTTGGGCGCTGCGGCTGGAGGCGCGGCGGGTGTAGTAGGCCGGAGCTCGGAAAGAAGTGGTTCGCTCTTCGAAAGCGGCCCGGCGCCGCAACTCGGCCGGGGAGGGATTGGAAACGCTCTTAAGTCCCGGAAACGCCTTGACGGGAAAAAGGGTTTTCGCAACCGTCATAGCCCGCCTTTGGCTTTGCGGGGGACGCTCCTTGAGGCGTTGCCGGCCACGGCCGGTTCCAAGTCGACGATCTCCTCCGGAGCGAACCAGAGACCAATCTCTCTTTGCGCCTCGGCGGGATCGCTAGAGGCATGAATCACGTTTTCCATCACGCCCTTGGTGGTGATGCGCCCGTAGGCTCCCCGGAGGCTCTTGGGATCGGCCTGCTCGGGATGGGTCGCACCGGCGACGTCGCGAACTTTCTGAACGGCGTTCTCGCCTCTGTAAACGAAGGCCAAAACGCCGCTGCTCAGCTTGCCGTGAAGCTCGCCCTTGATGTAGCGGATGAGCTCCGGGAAAAAGGGTTTATTCCGAAGATGTTTGTAGTGCTCGTGAGCCAGCGCATCGGACACTTGAACCACCTTGGCCCCGACGATATAGAGCCCCGCCTGAGCCAGGCGGAAAACGACGTGGCCCGTCAGATTTCTCTGCAAGGCGTCCGGTTTGATCAAGACAAGGGTATTTTCAATCATGGCCGCGCATCCTTTTGACGAGGTTTGAAACCGTTATTTTATGAAAATAGCCGGCATGAAACAACAATCCTCACGCCCTTATTTGGCCCCGTATTTTTTCCGCCCGAAACTGGTCGCGCTCCCGGGCGGCAAGCTCCTTCTGGGCGGCCATCTGGATATGGGCCGGCTGGGCGGTTAAAAAAATATCGTTGAGCTGCGGCAGGCCCATCGGCATCGCCCAGCCCAGCGCGATCCCCAGCCGGATGTAGGACAGGTGGTGCATCGCTTCCTCGAAGGTGATGATCCGGCAATGGCTCAAAATTCCAACGGAGCGGTACATGGAATCTTCAAGCTTTAGCCGCTCGCCTCCGGCGCAAAGTTTCTGCCTTTCCTCCTTCTCGCGCACAACCAGCGTCTGCACCACATCCGTGAGGTGTTTGATGAAATCCTCCTCCGTGCTGCCCAGGCAGGTGGCGTTGGAAAGCTGGAATAAATCGCCTAAAACCCGCGTGCCCTCGCCGTAAAGGCCACGCACGATGACCCGCATGCGCGACAGGCTCTCCAAAACGCGGTTGAGGCTGCCTGTCCACACCAGGGCCGGCAGATGCAAGAGACAGGACGCGCGAAGGCCGGTTCCCAAATTGGTGGGGCAAGCCGTCAAAAACCCCCAATCCGGGTCGTAGGCGAAATTAAGCCGTTGGCCCAATTCATCATCCAACCGCCGGAGCGCCTCCCAGGCCGCGCTCAATGACAGGCCCGCCTCCAGGCTTTGCATCCGCAGGTGGTCCTCCTCGTTGATCATCAGGCTCATTTTTTCCTTCTCGCCCACGACCACGCCGCGGTTGGCCGGCTCCGCCGTCAAGTCTTTGGAAATCAAGTGCCTTTCCACCAGCAGGCTGCGGTCCAAATCGTCCAAATCTTCCAGCCGCAAAAATGCGGCTTTCCCAAAAATCCTGTTTTTTCTCGTTCCCTCAAATATCTCGCCGATGACCCGGCTTAAATCCTTCGCGCGGGCCTTGCCCGGAAAGGCGTGGCGTTCCAGATTGCGTGCCAAGCGGACGCGTGAGGAGAGCACTATCGCCGATTCCGGAGCGTCGGCCGAAAGCCAGGCGGCCTTCAATTTCAGCATGTTGTTAAGCTGCATCGCCCTTGCCTCTATTCGGACTGCCCCGCTTGGCGGATTTGATCCCGAAGCGCGGCGGCCGTCTCAAAATCCTCTTGGGCGACCGCCAGCTTGAGCTTTTTTTTCAACTCTTCCAGGTTTCGGCTGGAGTTCAACCGGTAGGTCCGTCCCTGATGCCGGGGAAAACCATGGATGCGCGAGACCAGAGGCGCTAGAAGCGGCCTGAAGGAAGCGTAGCAATGGTTGCAGCCCAAACGGCCCGTTTCGCGAAATTGCGAGTAGCGCAAGCCGCAGGCTTGGCAGGCGGCGCTCTGCTCCTTGAGGCCGCCCGGCTTGATTCCCAAACCGCTCAAACCGGCGAGGATCTCCGGGATCGACAGCGACGAGGGCTCGGAGACCAGAGAGATGCCGCGCTTTTCGGCGCAATCGTCGCACAAATGCAGCTCGATGACTTGGTTTTGATCGATGGCCTTAAAAAATACGCTGGCTTCTTTTTTTCGGCAATGGGAGCACAACATCATTTCGCGGAGCCTGCGGTTTCATAAACGGGCACCCCGGTTTTTCGCGTGAGATCGCGGAAATGACCCACCAGTTGCTGCGTGCGAGGGCCGGGTTTGCCGGTCCCGATGACGCGCCCGTCGATTTTGACCGCGGGAAGAATTTCCGCCGCCGTGCCGGTCAAAAAAATCTCTTCGGCTTGGTACAAATGAAACAGGGTGAAAAGCTCCTCTTTGACCGGCATCTTCAGCTCCTTTCCGATGAGCTCGATGGCGACCCGGCGCGTCACGCCGTCGAGCAAGCCGGCCCAGGCGGGCGGCGTATACCAGACGCCCCCCTTTAAGAAGAAAATATTATCCCCGGTGCACTCGGTCACGTAGCCTTCCATATTGAGCATCACGGCCTCGCCCGCTCCCGCGCGCACCGCCCCGTCTTTGGCCAGGATATTGTTGAGGTAATTGAGCGATTTAATGTTGGGGGTCAGAGATTGATGGCTCACGCGACGCAGATGGGAGGCGACCAAGGTCACGCCTGTTTGGTACGTGGACTCCGGATAAAGCGATATATGGTCCGCGATGATGATCAAAGACGGGACCTTGCACTTTCTCAAGTCCAGGCCCAAGTCGCCGTAGCCCCGCGTCACCACCAGCCGGATATAAGCGTCCTTAAGCCCGTTGAGCCTCACCGTCTCCACCACCAGGGACCGCAGCTTCTCCAGGCTCCAGCGCGGCTCGATGAAAATTCCGCGCATCGACTCAAAAAGCCTCTCCAAGTGCTCGTCCAGCTTGAAAACGCGGCCGTTATAGGCCCGGATTCCCTCGAACACGCCGTCTCCGTAGAGAAGCCCGTGGTCGAAAACGGAAACTTTGGCCTCCTCCTTGGAATAGTACTTGCCGTCGATATAAATTTTCATCGCTCCACCCCCGCCCGTTCCGAGATTTTGCCGTCCACCAAATGGACGATCCGCGACGCGTACCGGACCGCCTGCTGGTTGTGTGTCACCATCACCACAGACACGTTCTTATCCCTGGAAAGCCCGCGCAAATCCTCCAACACGCGCTCGCCGTTGGCATGGTCGAGGTTGCCCGTGGGCTCATCGGCGAGGATGAGGGCCGGCTGGTTGGTCAAGGCGCGGATGAGGGCCACCCGCTGCCTTTCGCCGCCGGAAATCTCCCGGGGAAATCGTTCTATGATATGGGCCAAGCCGAAAGACTCCAGGTTCTCCATGGCCTTTTTCCGAAACGGCTCCAAGCGGCCGGATTGAGAGGTCGCAATGAGCGCCGGCATCAAAATATTCTCCATGACGGTAAACTCGGGCAGCAAGGAATCAAACTGAAACACGAAACCGATTTCCCGGCTGCGAAGCGACCCCCTTTCATATTCCGACAAACGGTCGCTGTCCTTGCCGAATAAATAGATTTTTCCCCTTGTGGCGCGATCCATCAAGCCCAACAAATGAAGCAAGGTCGATTTTCCGGATCCGCTGGGACCGAATATCATCAAGAACTCCCCGGCCAACGCGGTGAAGTGGACGTCCGTGAGCACCGCGGCTTCCTGCGGTCCCTCAAAATAGCTTTTGCAAAGACCCTCCGTCTGGACCACCGCGGAATCAGCCATAATGAATCGCCTCCACCGGGTCGACCCGGGAAGCTTTGTAGGCCGGATACAGCGTGGCCAGCACGCACAACACGAAGCTCCAAAGCGCGACGGCGGCGACGTCGCCGAAATCGACCGCCACGGGCACTTTGGAGATGTAATAAACGTCCGCCGGAAGGCGCACGATGGGATAGCGCCCAATGAACCACGAAAGTCCCAGGCCCAGAGCTACCCCGGCGGCGACGCCGAGGCCGCCGATCAGAACCCCTTCCCAACAAAAAATTTTCCAAATGCTTCGAGGAGTCGCTCCCATCGCCTTCAAAATGCCGATATCCCGCGTCTTCTCCATGCTGAAAAGTATCAGGTTGGAGGCGATGTTGAAAGCCGCGACAAGCACGATGAGGGTCAAAATGATGAACATCATGGTCTTTTCCAGCTTGAGTGCGGCGAAAAGAGTCTTGTTCATCTGGCTGAAGGAGCGCACCGAATAGCGGCCTCCCAATGCCTCCTGCAGCCGGCGCGCGACGGCGTCGGCTTTTTCCAACTCGCTCAAGCGAATTTCTATTCCCGAAGCTTGAAATTCCGGCCCAAAAAAGCGCTCCGCGGAGCTTAAATTCAGATACGCCATGGAGTTGTCGAATTCGTAGTACCCCGTCTGGACCAGCCCCGCCACCCTGAATTTCTCCATCTTGGGGACCATGCCCATCGGCGTCTCCATGCCCTTGGGCGAGACCAGGAGGACTTCATCCCCGAGCCAAGCGCCCAGGTTTTTGGCAAGCTCATTTCCTAGAACGATGCCTCTTTCCGGCGCGCCCGGCAATGCCTTCATCCGGAGCTTTTCCCAATCGCCCTCAATGAGAGATTTCCTAAGGTCATTGACGGCAAAAGTTCTATCCAGGTCGATGCCTTTGACCACCACCCCCAGCGACCGTCCCGAAACGGTCAAAATGACTTGGCCCAGAGAAAACGGCGACCAAGCCACGATGTCCTTCTCTTTCTGCAACGTTTTTTCCAATTCGGAGAGCGAGGCGGGGCCCGCGTCGCCGTAAACAGCCACGTGCGCCTGCGCGCCCACGATTTTTTTGCGGATGTCCGAATGGAAACCGTTCATCACCGCCAGGGTGGTCACCAGCGCCGCCACCCCGATCATGATGCCGGCCACCCCGATGGACGTCGTCACCATCGCGAACAGCCCCTTGCGTTTGGCCTTTAAATACCGCTCGGCGATAAAAAACTCAAAGGACATTTTTCAAGGTCGGAAACAAGATCACGTCCCGGATGGAGGCCTGGCCCGTCAGGATCATCACCAGGCGGTCGATGCCGATGCCGACGCCGCCCGTCGGGGGCATGCCGCATTCCAGCGCCTGGACGAAATCCTCATCGAGAATGTCGGCCTCCTCGTCTTTTTCCTGAGTCCTCTGGCGGAGCTGCTCCTCAAGCCGGGTTCTTTGCACTTCGGGATCGTTGAGCTCGCTGTAGGCGTTGGCGATCTCTTCCCGGGCCGCGAAAAACTCGAAGCGCTCGACCAGGGCCTCGTCGCCGGGTTTGGATTTGGCCAACGGCGTGATCGCGGCGGGATAGTCGAACAAAAAGGTCGGAGCGTCCAATTCCGGCAGGATTTTGGCGTCAAAAATTTGCTCAAAAACCTTGGCGCTGGGCAGCTCTTCGGCTTTGGCGTTGCCCGCGCGCGCCGCCAAAGCCAGCAAGGCCGGCCGATTGAAGCTCTGGCCCGCCAAAATCTGATGGATATCCTCTCCGCATTTCTCCTGCCAGACCTCCGGCAGCCGCAGGGCCCTGAAGGGCGGCTTCAAGCCGAGAGTCCGGCCCCGGTACTCGACCTGCTCCACTCCCAACGCCGATGAGCACCGGTCAAAAATTTTCTCCACGAGTTCGCGCATCGTGTGGTAGTCCGCATACGCCTGATAGGCTTCCATCATGGAAAATTCCGGGTTGTGCCGGGTGTCCACGCCCTCGTTGCGGAAAATCCGCCCGATTTCATAGACCCTTTCATAGCCGCCGACAATGAGCCTTTTTAAGTAAAGTTCCGTGGCGATGCGGAGGACGAGGTCCTGGTCGAGCGCGTTATGGTGCGTCACAAACGGCTTGGCGGCCGCGCCCCCGGCCTTGGGAAGCATGACCGGCGTTTCCACCTCCAGAAATCCGGCCTCGTCCATGACGGCGCGGACCGCGCGGATAATCACCGTCCGCTTGCGGAAAGTGTCGAAGGTCTCCGGATTGGCGAGCAGGTCGAGGTGGCGGCTGCGGTAGCGCGTCTCGACGTCTTTTAGCCCGTGCCATTTTTCAGGCAAAGGGCGCAGGGATTTGCACAAAAGCGTCACGGATTCGGCCTGAATGGTGATTTCTCCGGTCTTGGTCTTGAATATTTTCCCCTCTACTCCGACAAAATCGCCGGCCTGAACCGCTTTGACCAGTTGGTAGGGCTCGGCGCCCAAAATATCCTGCTTGAAGTAAACCTGGATTTTGCCCGTCGAATCTTGCAGGTGCGCGAAAGCCGCCTTCCCCATCGGCCGCATAAGAACCACGCGTCCAGCCGTCTGGACGCGGCTCTCCAAGGCGCTTTCCGCCGACTGCCGCGCCGAATGAGTCTTGGCGTAGCGGTGCGGATAGAGCTCCACGCCCCGGGCTTTGAGTTCCTTGATCTTTTCCTGCTTGTGGCGCAGGATTTCATCGAAGGACGTTTTTTCAGACGGATTTGGGGATGATTCGGCTTGGGAAACGCTCATGTGCCGCCGGTTTGTTTGCCGGAACCCAGAATGGCGCGGACTTTCTCTCGCAGAACTTTCGGATCAAAAGGCTTCTCCATATATGCCGCCACGTTGGGAGCGTGCTGGAAAAGGTCTTTCATCTGGCCTTTGGCGGTCAAAACCATCACCGGGATGGAAGCGGTGGTCCGGTCGTCCTGCAGCTTGGTGTTGACCGTATAGCCGTCCATGACCGGCATCATGATGTCCAAAATGATGAGGTCGGGTTTTTCGGGCATGCCTTTGAGGGCTTCCAAAGCGTCGGAGCCGTTGTAGGATTCAATGACCTGGTGGGTGTCCTTTTCCAGCAAAAAACGTATCAAGGCCACCACGTCCCTTTCATCATCCACGATCAATATTTTAGCCATGGCATAGCATCCCTGTCGTCCGCGGCGCGGAGCTTTGTTTTCGATTTCAGTGTACTAGATTTGATGGCGAGCAGACAATAATCAATAACTCTACCGCTCCTTTTAGTACAATGCCTCAAAATCATGGCGAACTCGCCCCTTCATTCCGTTCGTGTTTTGGATTTTTCCAAGCTGCTTCCGGGACCTTTCTGCACCAAAATTTTATCCGACTTGGGCTGCCAGGTGATCAAAGTTGAGCTTCCCCACTGGCCCGACATCATGCGCACGATGCCGCCGCTGCTGGGGCGCGAAGGAGCGGTTTTTTCAGCCCTGCATTCCCGCAAAAAGTCGTTCTGCGTGGATTTCAAAAAGCCCGAAGGCCTGCAGATTCTTTTTGAACTCCTCGCTACGGCCGATGTCTTAGTGGAGGGCTTCCGGCCCGGTCTGATGCGCCGCATAGGCCTGGGACCTGAAGTGCTTTTGAAGCGTTTCCCAAAACTCATCTATTGCTCGCTGACGGGTTTCGGCCAAAGCGGCCCGCGGAGCCAAAGAGCCGGCCACGATTTGAATTTTCTCGCGCTCAGCGGTTTATTGAGCTTGGGCGGCCCCGCTTCCGCTCCCGCGCTGCCGCCCATTCAAATCGCCGATAT
>MGUX01000047.1:5653-5865 GCA_001800185.1 Elusimicrobia bacterium RIFCSPLOWO2_12_FULL_59_9 | reverse complement strand
GGAACGTTCCGCATGCTGGGGATCGTCGCTTCCACCGGCGGCCCCAACGCGTTGGAGAGGATATTGGGCGGGCTTCCCGCCGATTTTCCCCTGCCCATCTTGATCGTCCAGCATATCACCGCAGCGTTTTTGGAGGGATTTGGCGCTTGGCTGGACGATGTAAGCCCCTTCGCGGCGGCTATCGCGCGGGACGGCGAGCCTCCCGCCGCCGG
>MGUX01000047.1:0-5644 GCA_001800185.1 Elusimicrobia bacterium RIFCSPLOWO2_12_FULL_59_9 | reverse complement strand
CCTGGCGCCGGCGGACAGCCACCTCAAAATGAGAGCCGGGCGTATTTGGCTGGATCCAGGCCCGATGATATCAAACCAGCGGCCGTCCGGCACGGCGCTGTTTGAGTCGTTGGCAAAGGAATTGGGGCCTCAAGCGATAGGGGTTCTTCTCACCGGCATGGGCGATGACGGGGCTGAAGGCCTTTTAGCTCTTCAATCCGCCGGAGGATACACCATCGCGGAAGATGAATCGACAGCGGTGGTGTATGGGATGCCGTCGGCCGGCGTGAGGCTCGGCGCGGTATGCGAGTCGCTGCCCCTCAACGATATCCCGGGACGAATCTTGGACTTGACCGCGGAAAGCGAAAAGAACAGGGAGGACTGTGGTCAGCAGAGCGCAGAAGATCATTTTAGTTGAGGACTCGCCGACCCAGGCCGCGAAGCTCTCGGCGCAGCTTGAGGCGGAGGGCTTTGAGGTGAAAGCCTGCTCATCGGCGGAGGAGGGACTCCGGGAAATCAGCGACAATCCGCCGGACCTCATGGTGGTCGACTACTATCTTCCGGGTTTGCGCGGCGACGAGTTGTGCAGGCGAATCCGGATGAATATCGAGGCGAGACAGATTCCCGTCCTGATGTTCACCGTGGATGATACCCACGCCATGGAATTGCGCGGTTTGGACTCCGGCGCGGATGATTATATCTCGAAATCAGCCGATCCGGAGGTCCTCATCGCCAGAATCCGCGCTCTCCTGCGCAAAGGGCGGGAGAGCCAAGCGATACTCGGCGCGGCGCAGCCCCATATGCGGGATGTCTGGATGCTTGCCGTCGACGACAGCCCCACCTATCTGGAGAAAATCGTCCTTGAGCTCGAGCAGGATGGGTACAAGTGCGACAAGGCCGCCTCAGGCGACGAATGCCTGAAAAAGCTTGATGCAAGGCCCTTCGACTGCGTCATTCTCGATCTTGTGATGCCGGGAATGGACGGCATCGCGGTCTGCCGCCGGATCACCGAGATGCGCAGAGGCTTGCGCAATCCCTTGGCGGTCCTTATGCTGACGGCGCAGGAGGGCAAAGAGGATCTGACTCGCGCGCTTGAGGCGGGAGCGGACGATTTTGTGGGCAAATCCAGCGAGATGGCCGTTCTGAAGGGAAGAATCCGGGCGCTGCTGCGGCGCAATTTCTACCTGGAGGAAAACAGGAAGATCATTGAGGAGCTCAAGGCCAAAGAGATGGAAGCCGTCCGCGCAAAAATCGAGAAGGAGGCGGCCCAGGCGCGGGCCTCTCTGGCGCAGAAGCTGGAGATCGCAAACGCCAAACTGGAGGAAGCAAACCGGGAATTAGAGTCCTTCTCCTATTCCGTGTCTCATGACCTGCGCTCACCCTTGCGCACCATCGATGGGTTCAGCCAGGTGCTCCTTGAAGACTATGCGGACAAACTGGACGATCCGGGCAAGGACCATCTAAACCGGGTGCGCCGAGGCTGCCAGCAAATGGGAGAGCTGATCGACGATTTATTGAATCTCGCCCGCGTGATTCGGCACGAGATCAAGATGGAGAAGACCGACCTCATCGTCATCGCCCGCGCGGTCATGGAGCAGTTAAAGAAGGCCAATCCGGGCCGGAAGCCGGAGTTTACGGCGCCGCCGAAGCTGCCAGTGACAGGCGACCCAGGCCTGCTGCGGGCCGCCATCGAGAACCTTTTGGGCAACGCCTGGAAGTTCACGGGGAAAAAGATGGGGGCGAAAATCGAACTGGGGACGATGCGGAAGGACGGCGAAACAATCTATTTTGTGCGGGACAACGGCGCGGGCTTCGACATGAGCTATGCCAACAAGCTTTTCGGCGCGTTTCAGCGGCTGCACTCGCAGGAGGAGTTTCCCGGCACGGGCATCGGCCTCGCGACCGTGCAGCGGATCGTGAGACGCCACGGAGGCCGCATTTGGGCGGAGGGCGCCGTCGACCAAGGAGCCGTGTTCTATTTCACGCTAGGAGGCCCCGATGCGAGCCAATGAAAAGACGATTCTCTTGGTGGAGGATAACCCGAACGACGCGGCCTTGACCCTGCGGGCGCTCAAGAAAAATAAAATCCTCAATGAGATCCACATCGTCCAGGACGGCGCGGAGGCCTTGGACTATTTGCTCTGCCAAGGCAAGCACGCCGGCCGCGACCCGAGCGCGATGCCGTCGGTGGTGCTGCTGGACTTGAAGCTGCCCAAGTTAAGCGGTCTGGAGGTCCTGCAGCGCCTGCGCGCCGCGGAGCGCACCAAGCTGCTGCCGGTCGTCATCTTGACTTCCTCCAAAGAGGAGCAGGACCTGATCAACGGCTACAAGTTCGGCGCCAATAGCTACATTCGCAAGCCGGTGGATTTCACCAAATTCACCGAAGCGGTGCAGCAGCTCGGGCTTTACTGGCTGGTGCTCAACGAGCCTCCTCCCAAGTAGCCTGCGTCCATGTCAGGATCGCGACGCGGGGGGCGCCGGCGTCCAATTGGGATATGCGCGCGCGGTCGGGGACCGGCCCTCTCCGTTCGGTAGTCTTGGCGATCGCCCCGTCGCAGAGATCATTTTTATTGTCCCCCCTGTCAACCCATTTGAAAATATTACCGAAGGATTGAGACGTTAAGCTGTTCCTTCCATATTTGGATTTAACATCGTTGGATCACCAGGTGTTTTTTATGAGAAGGGAATTTCTTTCTTTGGGCTTGGAAGCGCTCATAGGCCCAGGCGCACGGCGCCTCCCCGCTTGCGCAGCTCGCGCGCGCTTTCCAGATTTTTTTGGGCCGTGACCCAGTCCGGTTTCAATCGAAGAGCCTCCGAGAATTCACGCACCGCCCCATCCATGTCCCCCGTTTGCAGCAGGGCGGCGCCGTAATTGCTGCGCGTTGGCGCATGGCCGGGCTTGAAGGCCAACGCCGTCCGGTAAGGCTCAAGCGCCTCGGCGGCGCGCCCTTGAAGCAGTAGAGCGCTGCCCAGATTGCTCGCGGCGGTCCAGTCGGACGCTTGAGCGCTCAGGGCGGCTCTAAAATGCCTTTCAGCCTCCTTGAGGCGCGAGTCCTTCATATCGACGACGCCTAAATTATTGTGAGCCGTGTGCGAGTCGGGATAAAGGCGCAGAACGTGGGACCAGAGGCTTCGGGAATCCTTCCAGACGCCGCAATAATCCCAGCTCAAGAAAATGAAGCCAAAGGCCAGCGCGCACAAACCGAGGCGAGCGCGCTTGAGCAGGACGGGGCGAGCGCTTTCGGGAACTCGCCGCAGGACCGAGGAAAGCGCGGCGCCGGCCAGGACAGCCCAGCCTAGGCAGGAGAGGTAGCTATAACGATCGGCCACCAATTGGGGCCCGTTGCGCGCAAGCCCAAGCACGGGGGCTACTCCGAGGAGGTACTGAAGTCCCGCGGTCCAAACGCCTCGATGGCGGCGCCATTTCCAAAAAGCGGCGAGAAGCAGAACGGCGGCCGCGCCGCTCGCCAGGAAGTGAGGCTCAAGAGGGTTCAAATGCGGAGGATTGGGGTGCAGCGGGGAAAGAGCACAAGGGACCAGAGTCTTGCGCAGGTAATAGACCAGCCCGTACGCGCAATAGGACGCGTGTTGGAGCGGGTTAAAGGGCTCTAAAATCGCCGTCTTTTCGGCTCCGCGGATGCCTTGATAAACAAGAGCCCCAGCCAGAATGGAGAGAAACAGAAAGGGAAGCTTTTCCTTGAAAGCCTTGCGGTCCAGGAAATAGCGATCCAAGGCGAGCAACAGGAAAGGCTGTCCCATGCCGATGGGCTTGGCGGCGAGGGAGAGGGCATAGGCGCAAAGGCTCGCGGCGTAGGCGCGCGGGGTCCCCGCTCCGTGGCGCAGGTAGGCCAGGGTGGAAAGCAATAGAAAGGTCAGGGAGAGAGAGTCGCGCCTCTCCGTAATCCAGGCGACCGATTCCACGCGCAGGGGATGCAGGCCGAAAAACAGAGCCGCGGCGAGCGCTCCCAAGCGCTCGGCCGGCCCCTCCTCCTCGCGGCCGCGGATGAGAGCGAGGGCCAGGAAATAGAGCAGCGCCGTCGCAAGGGCGTGCCAAAGCAGATTTTGCAGGTGGTAGCCGAAAGGCCGCTGGCCCCAAAGCAGCCTGTCCAGAGAGAGGCTGGCCCAGGTGAGAGGGATGGTCAACCCGAAAGGGTCGGGCTTGAACATCCAAGAAGGTTCGGAAAAACCCTTCTCAAAATAGGCGTTCTCAATGAGATTTTTATCGTCGTCGAAATTGAGGAAGCCGCCGCCCAGAGCCGGCAGGAACGCGAGAAAAGCGCAGGCGGCCGCGGTCAGGGCTAAGCGCCGGCGGAGTGGAGTCAGATATTGCAATCCAATATTCGCCGCTAATATGTTGAAGCCGAATCGTGCCGTTCGCATTCCGTCTTGAGCCGCGCCTGCGATTCTTTTTAGAATCGAATCATTTAAAATGTTACCAAACATGGATCGGCCAAATCACTTAAAATGTCGCCGGAATAACCCATTAAGGGCGATTGGCCCGTCGCAGGACTCCTTTTATGAGTCGCGCAAAAATCTCTTTGTCTCCAAACATGATCACGGTTAGAAATACGTTTACAGATTGATTCCGTCAAGAAGAGGCGTTTGACTTTTGGGGCTTTATTCCATATCCTCTATAAATGCCGCGCCTCCCTCGCCTCCGCTTTGCCGGCGCCGCCTTCCAAACCGCCTCTGCCGGCGACAACGTCAATAAGGTTTTCCTTGTAATTGGTCTCCGGCGGATATTTTAATGACCGCGCTGCAGACCCGCCATTTGACCATCCTGTTTACCGACATCAAGGGCTTCACCGACAAGACATCGAACCGAAGCCGGACCAACCTCCAACTTCTGCTGGATGATTACCGCGAGGTCGTCCTGCCGGTCCTCCAAGACCGGGGCGGGCGCCTGATCAAGACCATCGGAGACGCCTTCCTCATGGTCTTCGAGAGCCCCACGGACGCGGTGCTGGCCGGCATCGCGGCGCAGGAAGCGCTGGCCAGACGCAACGCCGACTTGCCGGAGCAAGACCGCATCGAAATCCGCGTGGCTATCAACGCGGGCGAGGTGAACTTGGCGCAGGAGGACGTCTTCGGCGAGGCCGTCAACATCGCCTCCCGCATCGAGGGAGTGGCCGAGGCCGGGGAGGTCTACTTCACCGAAGCCGTCTACCTCGCCATGAACAAGGCCGAGGTCCCCTCCAGCGAGGTGGGACTGCTCCAACTCAAGGGCATCCCGGAGAAAGTGCGCGTCTATAAGGTGCGCCGCGAGACTCCCCTGGGCGTCGGGCAAGTGCCGCCGAAAACGCCTTCCCGCGCGGCCTCCCCCGACTTCGCGCCGGGAGAAAAGGCGCGCATGGTCAGCGGCCCGGCGTCGCCGGAGCCCGGCGAAGCCAAGCCGGCGCAGCGCTGGCGGCGAACAGCGGCCCTCGCCTTGGACGCGATGATCTGCGTGACCTTGCTGGCCGCGCTCACCGGCGGCAACGCGGACCTGCCCGGCGACTTGTTCGGCCGCGACCGGGCGGAGAAGGCGACCGTCGCCATGGACGCCCGGGGAATCAGCGTCCGGAACGAGGATGGAAGCAATGTTTGGGTCAACGACTCCGGCGTCCGCATCGAAGCTCCCCGGGGCGCGGCCGCGCGGCGCCGCCCGGCCAAACGGCGATTTTTG
>MGUX01000046.1 GCA_001800185.1 Elusimicrobia bacterium RIFCSPLOWO2_12_FULL_59_9 | reverse complement strand
ATCCTTTGGATTCCGGCCGGGAAACCATCGAAAAATGGCTAAACTCCTCGTTCCTTAACTCCCCCCGGGACGGCCACAACGCCGGCTGGTCGGCGGTCCCGCTGGGCGACGCAAAAACTTTCATGGTCAGGTTCGAGGTTTCCAAAGCCAACTCCGCCACCAACGGCACGATCATCCAGGCCAAGTATATCTTCGAGGTTGATTTAAGGAAAAAGACGATCAGCGGAACCAGCCCTTCGGCCCGGGACCTCCTGAAAGGAATGGCCTCCCCCGCTCCGTTAACTCCCGCCGACCCTAAGCCTTCCAAATCCCGCGGCCGCAAAGTCAAACCTGCCGCGCCGCCGGTTCCCGCCGCTCAAAAACCGCCTGAAAATGAGGCAATGCCCGGAATTTCGGACACGGCGGAGGAAACATCCGATGAGCTTTCCTCCGATGAGTTGCCGGCGGGCGAAGGAGACGATTATCTGCCGGAGGAGCCGTTAGAATAGCTTTCTCGCCTTATTGCGGCCCCCATGCGAGTTTGATAGAATTCACTTCGTCATCCATGCGTCCCCCAAGGAAAAAACCCCGCTTTTCCGGAAATTCGGCTGTCTTGATTTTGAGCCTGCTCCTATGCGCCGCGGCCGCAATTAAGGCCCCGGCGTCGGGCCTCCTCCCGGCCGCCGGCATGCCCCCCACCGCCGGATCAGCGCCTCGGAACAGCGCCCCCGGCGCATCAGGTGCCGAGGGCTCCGACCTCGGCCTGGCGCGCGGAGCAGCACCTCCGGTGCCCCAGGGGTCGGAGTCTCTGACTCCGCCCCAGGCGCCGCGAGCTCTGGGAACGGCGGGGATCATACTTTTAGCTCATGGCGGAACCCCTCCTTGGGAAGATGAGGTTCTCAAACTCAAGCGCGCCCTTAAAGGCGCCTACCCCACGGCGGTCGCCTTCGGCATGGCCGATTCCCACACGATTCAACAAGCGATCGACGAACTATCCAAAGAAAACGTCAATCGCCTCATCGTCGTCCCCCTTTTCGTCTGCTCCCATTCCTCCATCATCGAGCACACGCGTTATGTGCTGGGCCTCAGGTCCAATCCTTCCACGGAGCTGATGAGAGATTTACGCCGGATGGAGCGCGCCGGCCACGCCCATTCGATCTCCATGGAGCGAATTCGCACCCGCCTGCCGTTGGTGCTCACGCCGGCTCTGGACTCTCATCCTTTGGCCGCCGAAATCATCTTAGACCGGGCCAAGGCCCTGAGCCGGGAGCCCGGCCGAGAGACGCTGTTTTTAATAGGCCACGGCCCGGTTTCGGAATCCGACAACCGGCGCTGGTTGGATGTCATGTCGCGCTTGGGGAAGGGGATCAACGCTTTGGCGCGCCGGCGGAACCTGCAGCCCTTCAAAAAAATCATCTCGGGCACGCTGCGCGACGACGCCCCGGCGGCGGTCAAAGAAAGAGCTCGCGGCCTATTGCGCGCCCAATTGCGGGCGGCCGGAAAAACCAGCCGGGTTATCGTGGTCCCCTGCCTAATCGCCCGGGGCGGGGTTGAAAGCCACATCGGCGAGGCGCTGAAGGGACTGCCGTACCTTTGGAGCGGCGAAACATTCGCGCCGCACCCGAATCTGGAGCGCTGGGTCATGGAAATGGCCCGGGAGGCGGAGCGCTCCGAGTCCAGACGGCGGGACGATCCGGCGTCCGCCGATTTTCAAGACGCGGCGCCGCCGGCGGAAAAGCTATGATCCGCGCTCGCTCCGGTTGGACGCGCGCATGACCCGCCGACTTTCGCGCCGCGCGGAAATTCCCGTCCTGGACAAGGGATTCGTCCGGTTAGTCGACGCCATGGGAGACGATGCCGCCGTCGTCTTGGCCGCCCGGGTTTCTTATGCGGGCGGGCTCAAGGGCGAAGAACAGGACAGAAAGCTCATCCATTTCCTCTTGCGGCACCAGCACATGACCCCTTTTGAGCATGCCATTTTTAAATTTCACTGCAAGACTCCCATTTTCGTGATGCGCCAATGGATCCGGCACCGCGCGGGATCCTTTAATGAAAAATCCGCCAGATACGCCGAAGCCGTCGATGAGTTTTATTTTCCCGACAAATGGCGCGCCCCGGCGACGGCCAACAAACAGGCCTCCCGCGAAAACGGGCGGATCGACTCCCCGCTGGCCGACCGGCTGCTGCGGGATAATTGCCGGCAAAGCTATGCGGCATATCAAAACCTTTTGCGCGCGGGGGTGGCCAGGGAAATGGCCCGCATGGCCCTTCCGGTCAATCTTTACACCGAATTTTATTGGACCGTCAACGCCAGAAACCTCATGCACTTCATCAATTTGAGGGCCGACGCCGCCGCCCAATGGGAAATTCAAAAGTACGCCGAGGCCTTGGCGGAGCTCTTCAAAGCGCGGATGCCGTGGACTTGGGAGGCTTTTCGACTTCTCGCCTGGACCGGAAAAAACGCCGAAGTGGACGGCCAATCGAGCCCGACATGACGCCATCGCCCGAAGCTCAAGAAAAAGAAAACCCCCAGCCGCCGGCGCGCAGGCAGTTTTTCAATTTCTTATTTCTTAAATTGGATTCCGGCTTCCGCGCGCTTTTGTCGAACGAAAAAATCGTGGCCAAACAGGAATTTTCCTCCGCGCTTGAGAGCGCCTCAAAAAAGCTGGCGATACAAGCCTACTCTCTTCAGGGCCTTCGCGCCGATTGCGATTTCCTGTTATGGAGGACCGTCGATGACCTGGCGCTCCTTCAGGAAAATTCCAGAAAAATCTTGTCCTCGGGAGTCGGCAAGCACTTAACCCCGGTTTACTCCTATATCTCCATCCCCCATCCGGCCGCCGCCCCAGCGGCGCAAGAGGGCAAGGCCGGAAACTCCCCCGTCTCGATTTCGCCGGGCCAGCCGGCCCTGCTTGTGTGTCCGTTCACCCTCGGGCGGCGGTGGCGCCGCCTGCCGCGGACCGAGCGCGAAAAAATGACAGGCGAACTCTTGGCCATCAAGAACGAATACTCTTCCGCGGGCTTCGCCGCCACTTTTTCCATCGGCATCGACGGCGGGAACTTCCTGTTGACCGCTGAAACGGACTGCTCCGAGCGGGTATTCGTCATGCTCCAAAATCTCCGCGAAGCCGCCATCGGCCGAACCTGCGGGATCGAACCGGCGGCCTTTTTATGCCTGAGGGGCGACGCCCATAATCTAGTGGGGTCCCTTGGATAAAGTACTCGGCATCATCTTGGCGGGAGGAAAAGGCGAACGCCTCTACCCCCTGACCAAAGAGCGCTCCAAACCCGCCGTTCCTTTCGGCGGGCAATACCGGATTGTCGATTTCGTGTTGTCCAATTTCATCAACTCCGGCATCTTCTCGATTTATATCCTGGTTCAATATCTATCGCAGTCCCTGATAGAATACCTGCGCACCAGTTGGCGCGGAGTGGGCATCACGCACAACCATTTCATCACCGTGGTTCCGCCGCAGATGCGGCGGGGGGCCATGTGGTACCAGGGAACCGCCGACGCCGTGCGCCAAAACCTCAATATCATCTCCGACCATAACCCCGACTTCATCGCCGTCTTCGGGGCCGACCACATTTACCGGATGGACATACGCCAGATGCTGGCCTTTCATCGCGCCTGCGGCGCCGACATCACCGTCGCCGCCGTGCCAGTGCCCCTGGCCGACGCCGTTCAGTACGGCGTCGTGGAGACCGACGAGCGCAATAAAATGACGGGGTTTACCGAGAAGCCGCAGAACCCCAAACCCATGCCGGGACGAAAGACGCACGCCTACTCTTCGATGGGCAATTACATCTTCAACCGGGATGTGCTCAATGAAATACTTTCCTCCGGCGGCGGCTTCGCCGGCAAGATGGATCTGGATTTCGGCCGCTCCATCCTGCCGGTGGCTTTCGAGCGCTACAAGGTCTTCGCGTACGATTTCTCGACGCATGATCTTCCGGGCCTCAGAAATTACGAGGAACAATCCTATTGGCGCGACATCGGCGCGATCAAGGCCTACTGGGACGCCCACATGGACCTGTTGGGGCCCAAGCCGCGCTTCAACCTCAACAACCCCCAGTGGCCGATACATTCCGGCCGGGTGGACGTTCCGCCGGCCAATATTTTAAACTCCAAGATCAACAACTGCATCATCGGTTCAGGCGCCAGCCTGGGCTCTTGCGAGATCGAAAGCTCGGTGCTTGGACAAGGCGTCACGGTCGGCGAAAATTGCGACATCCGCAACTGCGTCATCCATGACTTCACGGAAATCGGGACGGGCAGCCGGCTCAAGGGGGTCATCATCGACCGTTTCAATAAGCTGCCGCCATCGACGTCCATCGGATACGACACCCGACAAGATTCTTCCCTGTGGCATATGGACTCTTCAGGCATCATCGTGGTGCCCAGGGGAAAAACGAGGCCATGATCACCAAAAAACTTCAGCTTAAAAACAACGACGAGGCGTTGGAGCTTTTGGGCCAGCAAGACGTCTATTTGCGCCAATTGGAGAAAAGATGCAGAGTTGAAATTTTCGTCCGCCACGATCCGGAAACGGACGAGCTGTATTTGTCCATCCGGGGACGCGCGGCGCCCGTCAACAAAGCCCTGAAGGCCTTGAAAGAAAGGCAATCGGCGCTTCAAACGGCCCCTCCGCTTTCAGCGCGGACCGGGTCCGAAACCGCCGCCGAGGAAACCCCCGCTGCGCCGCCCGTGGAAACGCCTTATCAAGGGCCTGCGCCGCTGTATACGACCGCGCATGGCAGGGACATCCGCCCGCGCAGCGAAAATCAAAAAAGCTACGTGGCGTCGATCCAGACCCACGACCTGACCATCGGAATAGGGCCCGCCGGCACCGGGAAAACGTATTTGGCCGTGGCCTGCGCGATACGCTCCCTGAAAGCGAAAGAAGTGGACCGCATCGTGCTGACCCGGCCCGTCATCGAGACCGGCGAAAAACTGGGTTTCCTGCCGGGAGACCTGTACGAAAAAGTTCATCCATACCTGCAGCCCCTTTACGACGCTTTTTACAACCTGCTGGGCAGCGACAAGTTCAGGTTTTGGCGCGACGACGACATCGTGGAAGTCGTGCCGCTGGCCTACATGCGCGGGCGCACGCTGGAGCGGGCCTTCATTATTCTCGACGAGGCCCAGAACACCACCCCCGCGCAAATGAAGATGTTTTTGACGCGCATGGGAGTGGGATCAAAAATAGTCATCACAGGGGATGTGACGCAAATTGATTTAGAGAACGACAAAGCCTCCGGGCTTCTCGTCGCGCAGTCGATTCTCAAAAATACCGAGAGGATAAGATTTGTTTATTTCGACGAGCAGGACGTTTTCCGCCATCCCCTCGTCAAAGAGATACTGAGCGCCTACAACCGCTGGGAATCCAAAAATAAGTAATGCTGCGTATTGAAATAATCGGGCGGTCTCTTTTGCCCCCTTCCTGCCGGAACCGGATCCCTCTTTTCAAAAAAACCGTCCTTCGGACGCTCGAACTTGAAGGCGAAACATTGCACGGAGAAATATGCCTTTACTTTGTCTCCGGCCGGGAAATCAAGCGCCTCCATAAAAAGTTCTTCGATTCCGGAACTTTGACCGACGTGATCACCCTGCCGTATCTCGGCGCCGCGCCCTTCCCCTCGACCGGAAAGACCAGACCCGAAGCGGCCGCTCGCAGCGCTCGCGGCACCTGGACCGCCAGAGGCGAGCCTCCGACCGCTCTGGCAGATATCTTTATTTGCGCCGGCCAGGCGCGCACGCAGGCGGCGGAGGCGGGCCACCCGCTCTGCTGCGAGTTGGCGCTGCTCATCAGCCATGGCGTGCTGCATATGCTGGGACATCGGGACGACGACCAGGCTTCAAGGAAAAAAATGTTTCAAATCCAAAATCGGGCCATTCGTCTCCTGGCCCGGAGCGACCCCCAACTCAGGAAGGCCGTTCCGCTCCCGACCTGATCACGATCCCGCGCCATAGGGCAAAGCGAAGTAAAACCTCGAGCCCTTCCCCAACTCGCTTTCGACGCCCATGCGGCCGCCGTGGGAGGCGACGATTTCCTGGGCGATCGTCAGTCCCAAGCCAAACCCCCCTTTGCGCATTTGCTGGGCTTTCTCGGTCTGAAAAAAGCGGCTGAAGACTTTGGGTAAATCCTCCTTGGAAATCCCGATGCCCGTATCCTGCACGCTGACGCTGATCTCCTTGGCCGTCACCTCCGCCGAAACCGTCACGGAACCCTTGGCGGGCGTATAATGCACTGCGTTGGTGCATAAGTTCGTCAACACCTGGCCCAGGCGCTGCGCATCCCCGACCAGCGGCGGAATGGAAGGCAGCTCTTTGACGGAAAATTGGATGTCGTGCTGTTTGGCGTAAATCTCCACCCGCGACTGCACCTCGCGCATCACCTGCGCGAAATCCATCGGCTGCTTATTGATGCGCAGTTTGCCGGATTGAATCGCGGCCAAATCCACGAGGTCTGAAATCAGGGTCTCCAGCGTCTTGGAAGAGCTGACGATGGTATTGCAATACTGCAAAGCCTTGGGATCCTCGAGCTTGCGCAAAAGCATCTCGGAATAGCCCTTGATCGCCGTCAATGGATTTTTGATGTCGTGAGCGACCATGGCGAAAAACTTGGACTGGAAGGTGTTGAGCTGCCCGAGCCTGTCGTTGGACTCCGTAAGCTCTTTGAGCAGGCGCGCGTTTTCGCCTTGGAGCTTGAATTTTTCGATGGCGCGATTGATGGAAAAAATCAACACCGACGGATCCACCGGCTTGAGGATGCTGTCGTCGAGGCCGAACTCAACGGCCTGGGTTATCCCTTGCAGCGCCGCTTGCAGAGGATAGCGGTCGACTAAAATGATGATCCGGATTTCGGGATAGAGCGCGCGCAGTTTCTTGGATAAATCCACGCCCGTGGTTTTGGCGAAAGCCATAGCCGCTCCCAAGACGGCCACCTGAAACTGCTGCAGCGCCGCTTCCTCCAGCGCTTGCGCCACCTGGAGGTTGGCCGATATCTCATAGCCGTCCTTCCACAAGCTCCGGGTTAAATTCATCAGCTCCGGCTTGAAATTGTCCAGCAGCAAAACCTGGCCCTTTTTGGCGGGGTCGTCGATTCTCTTTCACTCCAGCAAATCGGGAATCCACTTGGCGCAGTCACGGCGGAGCAAGGCCGCTTTTCCGGATTTAAGC
>MGUX01000045.1 GCA_001800185.1 Elusimicrobia bacterium RIFCSPLOWO2_12_FULL_59_9 | reverse complement strand
TTACCAAGGCGGATGCGTATTCCCGAGCATTTGGTGCCAAAAATGTAGTGCCGACTTTTGACCCCAAATGCTGATATTTTCAGTCTTTTTTTGCGGTTACTGGCGAAGTTGGGTTAGGTCGCGGTTTACGGCTCGAGCGGCGGAAATGCGGGCGGCGGCGACACGCGCTTTCAAACCCTCGATGAATTGCCGGTATTCCGGTGTGATCAACAGGCTGGCATCGTTAGAGCCTTTCATTGCGCCAACCCTTCGAGCATCTTCTCCGCCTCTTTCTCAAGCTTCCAGAACTCCGCGAGCAGTTACTTCGCCGGCATGGGAGGCTGGTAGCGGTAGAAGTATTTGTTCGGCAGGATTTCGTAGCCGAGATGGGGGCTGTCCTGCCAGCGGATGATGGGCTTGGCGATCTCGCGCTTGAGGAAAGCCTCGATGTCCTCGCCATGCGGGATGTATTCGTCATCCTGGACGTAGTGGCGATGGGTCCATTCGACCGAGACAAGCTCCGGGCCGCCGTCCATGAAAGCCTTGTACTTCGCAGATGTGTTGTCTTTGGGAGCGAGAGCCAGGGTCTCAGTTCTCTCGCCCTTGCCGGATTTTAGGCGAGCCCGAAAGCTTAGATCGCTTTGGTAGAAGTCCTGTTCCCTCTTGAGGTTCGCCGCAGTGAAAGCCTTTGCATAGGGCTCTGTAATGGTCGCCGGCTTGTCGTGCTTATCTGACTGCCAAAAGACGACGCTGACCTTGTGATAGGCAAAATCTTGGTGCTTTAACAGCTTAACCTGCTCGTCGGCGTAGCCCTTCTGCCAACCGTCACGACAGCGCTCCTCAATCCATGCCCGGTGAGCGTCGGTCATTCGGTTGCGCTTGCTGGCAAAAGCTTTCGGCTCTTTTTCGAACTGCTTGCGGGCGTCAATCAGCATCACGCGCCCCTTGTGCGATGCCGGCTTCTCGTTTCGCAGAAGTCAGATGTAGGTGAAGATGCCCGTGTTGTAAAAAAGCTGGTCGGGCAGCATGACAATGGCGTCGAGCCAGTCATTCTCGATAATCCAGCGGCGTATCTCGCTTTCGGCCGAGCCGCAGTAGCCGTTGGAAAGCGGCGAGCCGTTGAATATGATGGCGATGCGGCTTGCGCCCTGCCCAATGGGCTTCATCTTGGCCAGCATGGTTTGGAGAAAGAGCAGTTCACCGTGGTTAATAGGGGGCATGCCGGCTTGGTAGCGGGTTTTTTCCAGCTTGCGGGCCTCGGCCTCGTAGCCGTCCTTGCCGCCCCATGTGACGCCAAACGGCGGATTGGAGAGCATGAAATCAAACTTCCATTTCAACTCAGGAAACTGGTCTCCCCGCTCCTTACCGTGGGGGTCGTGAGGAATGAGTGAGTTGCCGAAATGCACCTCGGCCTGTTGGTCGTTCTTGATAAGCAGGTCAGCTTGGCAGACCGCGTAGTTGGTCGGCGAAAGCTCCTGCCCATGGACGGTGACGTATTTCTCGACCTTCGCTTTTTCCTCGGGTGTCGCCGCACGGTCGAGGAGGTGTTCCTTAGCAACCGAGAGCATGCCGCCTGTGCCGCAGGCAGGGTCGTAGATGGAAATATGCCGCCGGTCGGGAATCGGGATTTCCAGCATTTCAACCATCAACCGGATCACCTCACGCGGAGTGAAGTGGTCTCCAGCCTCCTCGCCGCTTTGTTCCGAGAAAAGCCGGAGAAGTTCCTCGTAAACATAGCCCATCTCCAACGGCGAGAGCTTGTCTGGGCCGAGATCCAGCTCCTTGTATTGGTTCAAGATCGGGGCCAGGCGGTTGTTTTTCACCATCGTGCCGACGGTGGCGCGATAATTGAAGTGCTCTATAATGTCGTCAACGTTTTTCGAGAAGCCGTTGATGTAGGCGCGAAAGTTTTCTTCGAGCAGCGCGTGGTCTTCCTCGTAAACCTTGCGGAGCGTCCAGTTGGTCTTGTTGGAAAAGGGCGCCGTGCTGGTTTCGAGGCCCTTGACCAGCTTGGCAAGTTCCTTTGGAGTGAGCTTCGGCCGCTTGGACAACACCTCCGCAGCCTTCTCCTCGCGCCATTTAATGAGCACGCACTCCAGACGACGGATGACGATGATGGGTAGGATGACGTTCTGGTATTCGTACGCTTTAAACTTACCGCGCAGGCGTTCCGCGGATTTCCAAATTTCTTTCGTCAGGTTGTCGAGCTTGGGTTTATTCAGCGAGAGCGCCATGGTTTTTCTTTTCCTGCACCCCTATTCTTTGCCCACTATGGTTGACCTCATCTCAATTCCTCTTCGATGATGTCCCTTAAATTGTAATTTTCATATTCTATCAAAAAAGGCCGCTATCAGTTCGTCGCAGTCAGAGGGCGCACCCTATAAAGGAAGGGGATAGGAAGGGGGTGCCGGGGAGGGGTGCTCTCGGAGGGAGCAGGGTGTCCGGTGGACACCCGCCTTGCGCGCCCGCGACTGCGGGCAGGCCCCGAAGGGGTCCCGTTTTTCGGAAGGCGCCCCGGAACATGACCCGACGCTTCAAAGGAAAATAAAATCAATACAAACCCAGTCAAATCATTTCCTTGGATTTTGGGGTGCGCCCGTATGGTGCGGGGCGAGTTACAGGCGGAACTTTTTGCGGGTCCAGTCGCGGTCCAGGAGGGTCTTCGATATCGCCGGCTTGTCGAGAATGGCGGGATCGCCGTGGGCGGGAGGGCGAAAGCCCTCGATTGAAAATGAAAAATTGTGATTGATTTTCCTCGCTTGGCGGCGTATAATAAGAGTACAACCCCGCTCCCTTCGGGGGGTGGGAGCGAAGCCATCCGAAAGGATGGCTTCTGCGTTTCATGCGAACCTTCGTTTACATAGACGGATTTAATCTCTACTACCGGGCTTTACGCAATACCCCCTACCGGTGGCTTGACCTTTTCACGCTCGCAAAGCTCCTGTTGCCGCATGATCAAATTCATCGGATTCATTACTATACGGCGCGCATCGCAGCCCGTCCCGGGGATCCCGACCAGCCGACGCGCCAGCAGTTCTACTTGAGGGCTCTGGCGACGATCCCAAACCTCACGATCACCTACGGTCAGTTTCTCACGCATGTGAAAAAGCTCCCCCTCGCCAGCGATCCAACCAAGTTCGTAGAGGTGCTCAAGACGGAGGAAAAAGGTTCTGATGTGAATCTGGCGACCCACCTGATCTATGAGGGCATGGCCAATGAATACGACACGGCCGTTGTGATCTCAAATGATTCCGATCTGGCTGGACCCATCCACATAGTCACCCAGGAAATTCATAAGAAAATTGGCATCTTGTCCCCGGCGAAGTTTCCAACCAGGGAGTTGTTGAAATACGCCAGTTTCTACAAGCCGATACGACAAGCTGTTCTTGCCGCCAGTCAGTTTCCGCCGGAGCTTAAAGACGCCCACGGCAAGTTTAGAAAACCCGCCTCTTGGTAGCCTGTAGACTGTTTCGCTTTTAAGGGTTTCTTCCGCCTGCTCGGCCAGACGCTCCGGCAGGGCGAGAGGGAAGTTGTGGATCTTTTTCTCTGTCACCGCCCTTTCATAGGTTCCGGCCTTGATCTGATTGAGAAGGCCATTGCGGGACCAGCCGAACCGTGCGGTGGCGTGAAGGTAGTAGAGGCGGGCGGCCGGGTCGGTGAGCTTATTGAGGATCAGCAGATTGTGACCCCAGGGAATTTCTGCGACAAGCTGTCGCAGAAATTCAACAACATTCACTTCGTTCAATTTGGCGACACGCTGTCGCCAAATTAGTTCGTCAGCATAAACAAGGGACGCGTATTGGTTCGAGGGCGCACCCTATGAAGGAGGAAAATTAGAAGGGGGTGGCCGGGAATTTGCCCGTAGACCCCGTAGTGGAAGGGAGGCTCCGCCGACTTCCCGTCGGTGGAGGGGAACCACGGGACGGTTCCCCAGGGGCCCGGGGTCCGAGCGGCAAATCCCGGCTAGGCCCCCAGTCAAATCATTTCCTTGGATTTTGGGGTGCGCCCGTAAATAGCGCGGAGTCCCGACCTCATGACGCCCTTGTCCGTTTTCTTTGACCCCCGGGCGGAGGTTTGATACAATTTAGGCATCGTCGAGAACGTAAAGGAGATCAAAAATATGGCAGAGACTTTGGTTCAGAAAGCCGCCCCGGACTTCAAAGGGCAGGCCGTGGTTGGAAAATCCTTCAAGGAAATCAAGCTGGCGGACTTCAAGGGCAAATGGCTGGTTCTCTTTTTCTATCCCTTGGATTTCACCTTCGTCTGTCCCACCGAAATCACCGCCTTCAACGATCAGCATGAGGAGTTCAAAAAATTGGGCGCCGAGGTCGTCGCCGCTTCGGTCGACAGCCACTTCTCGCATCTGGCCTGGATCAACACCCCCCGCTCCGAAGGCGGCCTGGGCGAGTTGAGCTATCCCCTCCTGTCGGACCTTTCCAAGAACATCGCGCGGGACTACGGCGTTCTTTCGGAAGGCGGGATCGCTCTGCGCGGCCTTTTCCTCATCAATCCCAAAGGCGCGGTGGTGTACAGCGTGGTGCACGACCTGGCGGTGGGGCGAAGCGTCGAGGAGACCCTGCGCGTGCTCCAAGCTTTCCAGCAGGTTGAAAAAACGGGCGAAGTGTGCCCCGCGAACTGGAAGCCGGGCAGCCAAACCATGAAGGCCGACCCGGTCGCCTCCAAGAAATATTTTAAATCCCAGAAGACCGACAAAGCCCCCGTCGCGGTCAACTGACCCGGCGTCGATTCAGATAAAGCCCCGCCTCCGGAAACGGAGCGCGGGGCTTTGCTTTTGATGAATTGGTTGGTCCGAAACCGCAGTTGCAACTTCTGTCCCGCCTGAGAGTATTCTGTGAAATTATGCAACTGCGGTTGCGCCTGCGGCGCCGGACAAACCCGTCGCTGCTTTACAGCGACGGCCCTGCGGGCGAGTTCCCACCAGGGAACTCGGTTTAGTGTATTCGTTCGACCAGCGCGGCGATGCCTTGGCCGACGCCGACGCAAAGCGCGGCCAGGCCGTAGCGCGCTTTGCGGCGCTTCATCTCGTGCAGGAGGGTGGTCAGGACGCGCGCCCCCGAGCAGCCCAAGGGATGGCCGAGCGCGATGGCGCCGCCGTTGACGTTGACTTTTTCCGGGTCTAAGCCCAACTCGCGGATGCAGGCCAGGGACTGGACGGCGAAAGCCTCGTTGAGCTCCACCAAATCTATTTTCTCAAGCCGGACGCCCGTGCGCTCCAGAAGCTTTCTCGTCGCCGGAACGGGGCCGAGGCCCATCGTGCGCGGATCAACCCCGGCCACGGCCGAGCCGACCCAGCGGGCCAGGGGTTTTAAGCCCAGAGCTTTGGCCTTTTTGGAGCTCATAACCAGAACGGCGGCCGCGCCGTCGTTGAGCGAGGATGAGTTTCCCGCCGTCACGGTCCCGCCCAGCCGGAAGGCGGGCTTGAGCTTCGAGAGCCTCTCCAGGCTCGCGTCCAGGCGAATGGTTTCGTCCGAGTCCACATGGGCGCTCCTGCCTTCGGTCGCGGACACCGGCACGATCTCCTCCTTGAATAGACCGCTTTGGGCCGCCTTGGCGGCTTTGCGGTGGCTGGCCAGAGCGAAGCGGTCCTGCTCCAGCCTGGAAATCCAGAAGCGCTCGCGGATATTTTCGGCAGTCTCGCCCATCGATTCCAGCGGGAAAAGCTTTTCCAAGCGCCGGTTGGGAAACCTCCAGCCGAGAGCGCTGTCATAGGCCGTCAAATTTCCGAAGGTGAAGGCTTTCTTGGCCTTGGGCAGCACCCACGGCGCCCGGCTCATGGACTCCACGCCGCCGGCGATGAAAATTTCCCCCTCCCCCGCCAAAACGGCCCGGGCGGCGCAGTTGACCGCCTCCAGCCCGGAGGCGCAGAGGCGATTGACCGTGCATCCGGCGACGCTCTGCGGCAGTCCCGCCAGAAGAGCGGCCATGCGGGCGACGTTGCGGTTGTCCTCGCCGGCCTGGTTGGCGCAGCCCATATAGACGTCCTCAATCTGGTCCCTCGGGACGCCGCTTCTCTCCACCACCGCGGCGATGACGCGCGCGGCAAGGTCATCCGGCCGGACGGCGCTCAGGGCGCCGCCGTATTTGCCCACCGGCGTGCGCAAAGCCTCCACCAGAACCGCTTCTTTGGACTCGTTCATTTCTTCAGGCTCCTTCTCAAATCACCTAAAAATTTATCGAAATCAGGCACCGCGTGAAAAGCCGCCGCGCCCTTGACCGAAGAAAAAAGCGTCAGGTAGCAGCCGGCGCAGAAATGGATGCCGTGCTCATCGAGGACTTGCAGCACGGCGGGATGCTTTCTTAAAAGCTGCCCGAGGAGCCTGTCTTCCAGCGGCCGGGCGGCCTTGATTTTAAGCTTCCGCTTGCCGCGCATATTCAAAGGGTCCTAGCGGAAGGCGAGTGCCGAGCTTGATGGCCGTGTCGATGTCGTCTTGAGCCGCCACGCCGTCAGAGTGCGCCAGCCGGGCCTCGGCCACAACACCCTCCCAGATGTGCTCCCAGATCCTCCCGGAACTCCAAAGCTCCACGGAGGCCTCCAGCGCCGAGTTTTGCAAGACGGGGTTTTCGGAGGCGATTTCCCCATCCTGGTAAACGTAAAAGCCGATCGCCGCCTTGCGGCCCGTTTGCCCCGACTCGACCAGGCGGCGCTGAAGTTCCGGAGGCTTGAAGCGCTCGGGCCGGCCGGCCGTTTCGTAAAGGGTCCGGGTGATGGCCAAATTGACGTCCAGACCGATGAGGTCCATGAGCTCAAAAGGGCCCATCGGCGCCCCCCCCTTCTCCCTGACGGCGCGGTCCACCCCCCCGATTGTCGCGCCGCCCCGGCTCAGGATTTCGCAGGCGCGCAAATAAAAGGGCCGGAAAACGCGGTTGACGATGAAGCCCGGCGTGTCCCGCACGGAAACGGGGACTTTCCCAAGCGCCTTGAGGAAATCCCTCACGGCCGAAAGATGATCCTCTCCGGTTTGAGGAGTCCGCACGAGCTCCACAAGCTTCATCACCGGCACAGGATTGAAAAAATGGGTTCCTAACACGCGCGCCGGATGCCGGGTGGCGGAAGCGATGGCCTCGACCGAAAGCGAGGAGGTGTTGGTGGCCAGCGTCTTTGGAGGCGCCATCAGGCCGTCGAGCTCGCGGAATATGTCCCGCTTGATGGAGAGGTCCTCGGAGACGGCTTCGATAGCCAAGTCGGCG
>MGUX01000044.1 GCA_001800185.1 Elusimicrobia bacterium RIFCSPLOWO2_12_FULL_59_9 | reverse complement strand
AATCCGGGGGATTCCGGCGCCGCCCCCGTTTTAAAATGGCGGCACCCTCCCTCGGTAAGGATGGGCGAACCCCTCTGGCCTTTTCCAGAACGCATCGAGGCTGGCCCCTTGGTTAACTACGGTTACGGCGATGAGCTTTTTTTGACGGTCCCCGTGAAATGGAAAAAAACCCCGGCAAAAAGCATTGTCTTTGATTTGAACGCGGAGTGGCTGGTATGCAAGGAAGAATGCATTCCCGCTTTTGGAAAGTTCAAAGCGATTCTTCGCGTTGAAGAAAAAACAAAACCCAATCCGGCATGGCGGGTAGCGCACGCACGCGCCCTGCCGCGTCTGCCCCGGAAAAACTCCGGGTGGCGCTTTGAGGCTTCCCGAGAGGGCGAAACGCTTCGCTTGCGCCTCCACCCCCCCGCTGGAGAGCCTGTCTTTGAGAGCGTTGAGTTTTTCCCGTATGATGGCTCCTTGCTGGAGCATGCGGCCCGTCAAGAAATAGAATGGGTCAAAAATCGCATAACGCTCGGCCTTCGGGCGGTCGCGGAAGCGGCTTCCATTCCCGAACGCATGACGGGGATTGTCGTCGTTGATCGCGCTCGCGCCCATGAAGTGGACGTTGCCGTGAAAAAGGCCTCGTCCTCTTTGGCGGCGCTGTTGGGCTTTGCGTTTTTGGGCGGGCTGCTCTTAAACCTCATGCCGTGCGTGCTGCCGGTGCTTTCCATCAAAGTGCTCGGCTTCTTGAGATATTCTCAAGGCGAGGCGCACGCCCGGATGCAGGGAACGCTTTTTGCGGCGGGCATCCTGGTTTCGTTTTGGGTATTGGCGGGCCTCTTGATATTCTTGCGCGCTCTAGAGCAAAGAATCGGTTGGGGTTTTCAACTGCAGTCGCCCGTTTTCCTTTCTTTTCTGGCCGTTCTTTTTGTGGTTTTGGGCCTTAGCCTGTTTGGCGTTTTTGAAGCGGGCGCGAGCCTGGGGCGCGCGGCGGGCTGGACCCATCATCTGCGGGGATGGCGCGAGCCTTTTTTCTCCGGAGTGGTAGCCACTTTGGTGGCGACGCCCTGCACGGCGCCCTTTATGGGCGCGGCCATAGGCGCCGCCTTAGCACTTCCGGCTGCAGCGGTCTTCGCCGTCTTTTCCGCCTTGGGGGCGGGCATGAGCGCTCCTTATGCGGCGTTCACATTTTATCCGAGGGGCCTGCAGTGGCTTCCGCGCCCCGGAGCGTGGATGCGGACCTTAAAGGAAGCCCTCGCATTTCCTTTATGGGCCACTTCCGTCTGGCTATTGTGGGTCTTGGGCCGGCAGATGCATTGGGCCGGGCTGGGCCATGCCGCCGCCGCGGCATGGAGCATCGTTCTTGCGGCCTGGCTTTGGAAAAAATGGACGTTGCGGCCCATCAGGGCGGCGGCCGCCGTTATCGCGTTGACCGGAGCGGGAGTTGTCCTTATGGCCCGTCCTTCCACGCTGGCTTGGGAAACTTATTCCCAGCCGGGTCTTGAGGCCGCCCTCAGCCGCGGTCAGGATGTTCTTGTCAATTTTACGGCGGCGTGGTGCGTCACCTGTCAGGTCAACGAACGGACGGTGTTCAACCGCCGCAAGGTCCGCAAAGCGCTGCAGCGATCGGGCTTGGTTCTGATGAAGGCGGATTGGACTTCGCGTGATGCGGAGATTGCGTCGGCGCTGGAACGCCTGGGTCGAAGCGGAGTTCCTCTGTACGCGATTTTTTCACCGCAAGCGGCGCCGCGCTTGCTTCCCGCGCTCTTAACGCCGCGGATGTTGATAGACGCCGTGGAAAACGGCGACGGGAGCCGGCGGTATGGGATCAAGGCCGCGACGGATGAAAAATAGGATATAAAAGGGGGGAAAATGAAAAATGAATTGCGAATTCTTGCCTTAGCCGGCATGCTGGTGGGGGCGTGCGGGTTCCACGCGGGTGAAGGCGCAGTCAAGGTGGGCGAACCGGCGCCTGACTTTGCTCTGTTGGACTCCAACGGCGCGGAGCGAAAGCTTGCCGATTTCAAAGGAAAAATCGTGGTGCTCGAATGGCACAACCACGAATGCCCATACGTGCGCAAGCACTACGCCGGCGGCAATATCCCCAAGCTTCAAAGAGAGTTCACCGGCAAGGGGATCGCGTGGCTTTCCATCATCTCTTCCGCCCAAGGCAAGCAAGGCTATGTCAATGGGGAGCAAGCCAACGCCAACATGAAAAACGCCAAGGCCGCGCCCACGCATGTTCTCCTGGATCCCAAGGGCCGGGTGGGCAGGCTCTACCGCGCCAAAACAACGCCGCATATGTTTGTCATCGACGCCCGGGGGATTTTGCGCTACCATGGCGCCATTGACGGCATTTCTTCGGCCGATCCCGGCGACATTGAAAAAGCTGAAAATTACGTTGCGAGCGCGCTTAATTCCGTGATGGCGGGCAAGGACGTGAAAAGAGCCAAGACCAAGCCGTACGGGTGCTCCGTCAAATACGCCAAGTAGGCGGTGCATGGGCCGCGCGGCCAGGCCTGTCGAGATTGGCGAGGGCCCGCGGATTTGAAAAAGAGCTGAAAATCTTATATGGTATTGATTGATTTGGGGGCGCTTGAAAAACCGGGACGTTATCTGCCCGGACATTTTTGATTTTAGAAGCGGGGTGAAGCTCATGGTCCAATCAGAGCAGAATCAGTCCCAGACGGGGGGGGCCGGGGACGCGTCCGGCAAGACCGTCCTGGTTGTCGATGACGATGACGCGGTTTTGGAGCTTTTGGAGATGGTCGTCCAGAAGGAGGGCTTCCGCTCCGTCACGGCGACCGACGGCCAGGAGGCTTTGGATAAAGTGGCGGCGACGAAGCCGGACCTCATCTTGCTTGATTTGATGCTGCCGCGGTATGGAGGCTTCGAGGTGCTGCGCCGGCTTCAATCCGGAGAAACGGCCCATATCCCCATCGTGGTCGTCACCGGGTTCTATACCGACCGTTCGACCGCCGAAATGATCCGCCAGGAATCCAACGTGGTTGAATTTTTGGAAAAGCCGGTCAAACCGCTCCAACTGGCCAACGTTCTCCATAAGATTTTGATGACCAGGCCCGTAGCAGCGAAAGCGATCCCTCCCGAAACAAAATAGCGTTCCCGTCCGATCCTGTTTTATGGCGGCATGGATGCAAAATAGATGGATTCGCGGCGCCGGGATGATTCTCGGGACCCTGGCCTGCCTGTACGGCATGGTTTACGCGGATTTGGTCCTGCGCGCCAGGTCGGCCTATATGCAGGGCGAGCGCTATCTTCGCTGGCATGATCACCCGGATGAAAAGGCGGCGTTTTTTGAGCAAAAGTTCGCGATCAATAAAGTCAAGCTCGACAAAGAACTGGCGGCCGGCGCCCTGTCCCGGCCGGAGTATGACCAAAAACTGGATTTGATTCGTTTTGAGCAGGAGGAGGCGGTGCGGGAGAGCTCCGCGAAGTACGCCTATATCTGGCACCAAACCGCCGTCGAGCTTTTTTCCCCTCCCGAAAGTCGTTGGGTGCAGCTTTCCCGGCAGCGCATGCGTCAAGCCAAAGAGCTTTGGGAAAAGGAGCTGCACGCCAAAGGAATTCCCTTCAAAGATTATATGCTGGAGTAGGGGGAAGTTTGAAGTTCATTCTGGCTCTGCTCCTGCTTCCCACGGCCGCCGTCTCGCTGGTTTCCTGCGTCCGGCTCCTGGCGCCGCTCGCGCAAGGCAGTTCTTTCTCCTGGAATTTTCTCTGCGGCTTGGCCGCTTATCCGGTCGCGCATTACTTCTGGCACAGACCGACGAGGCTTTATGTCTTGGGACACGAGTTGTCCCATGCCGTGGCGGGCTGGTTGAGCGGAGCCAGCGTTCATAAGATTTCGGTCAAGAAATCGTCCGGGCACGTCGTTTTAAGCCGCAGCAACGCCGTGGTGGCCTTGGCGCCGTATTGCCTGCCGTTTTACAGCGTTTTGTGCCTTCTTCTTTTCCGTTTGGCGGCTTTTAAATTCGATGTCTCCCCTTACCACCCCTATTTCCTTTTTGCGATGGGGGCGACTCTCGCCTTTCACATCGTGACGACCGCCGAAGTGCTTTTGGGGGAGGAGCAGCCCGATCTCCGCCAGGCCGGCGGCGTTTTTTTTTCCTTGGTCTTGATCGTGGCCGCCAACAGCCTTCTCATCGCCGCGCTATTTAAAGTCCTTTTTCCTCAGGCGGTCGATTTAAAAATGTTCGCGATCCGCGTGCTGATGCAGACCGGCTTGGTTTGGACCTGGCTGGCCCTGAGGATGCGGAGCTTGGCCGCCTGGGCTCTGCGCGGAGATGGAAATGGATGAAAGTTTGATCTTAGAAATCAGACGCAAGCTCTTTCATTTGCTCATTCTGGGTTATGCGGCCCTCTACTTGCTCTTGGGCCGCTCCGCCGCCGCGTGGACTCTGGGCTTCTGGGCCGTGGCCGTGGCCTTCATCGAGTGGCTGCGCTTGAGGTCGCCGCGGCTCAATGCGCGGATATTCACGTTGTTTGGGGCCGTCGCCAGAAAGGAAGAAAGCAGGCGCTTGAGCGGGGTGGTATTCACCTCCTGGGGCTGTTGGCTCGCCGTTTTATTCTTTGGGGAGCGCCCGGCGGTGATCGTCGCCTCGCTGGCGTGCCTGGCCTTCGGGGACGCCGCCGCGGCGCTGGTGGGCAAAACGATGGGCAGGCATTTGTGGCCGTCGGCGGCGGGCCGCCGGAAAAGTTTGGAGGGCAGCGCCGCCTGTTTCGCGGCCTGCCTGTGCATCATCCGGGCGGCGGGCTTTGCCCCCGCCGGAGCGCTCGCGGCCGCGGCCGTTTGCACCCTTTTGGAGGTTTTGCCGCTCCCGCTCAACGACAATTTGTGGATGCCGCTTGGAACCGCGGCGGTTTTGACGGCGCTTGGATAATTTCTGGAACGTGAAACAAACTAAAAAACAAATTCGTTTCTCGCTTAAGCGCGTTCTTTTTGGGGCCGCCGTCGGCGCGAGCGCGGCGGCTCTGGGGGCGGGGTACGCCTTGGAACGCGCTTTTTCACCGCAGTATCTGAAATTTCTTCTCATCGAGCGGCTTCAGGCCGCTCTGCAGCGCTCGGTCAGCGTTGAGGAAGTCTCCGTCAGCCTTTTTAGGGGACTAAGGATCAAAAACCTCCGCGTCAATTCGCGCTTGTTGCCGGGCTTGCCTCCCAACCGCAAGATGCTGACGGCCGATCTTTTGGTCGCGCGCTTTCAGTGGCTTCCTCTTTTGTCGGGGAAGCTGGCCTTGGACAGCTTGGAGGTGCATGCGCCCCAGGTCACGGTGTACCGGCTGAAGGACGGCCAATGGAGCTTCATGAATATTTTCAACTCCGGCGATCCGTCGTCCCGCCGAATTTCACCCGGCGTGTTTCCCGGCCTCAATATCAGCAATATCCGCGTCTACCATGGGGGGGTCGTGGCCGAGGATCGCATGCTGGAGTCCCGCTACAGCTTCAGCCGGATCAACTTGAATCTGAGGAATCTGCGCATCGACGGCCCGGTGACCGTGCCACTCTCTTTTGACATGGACAGCCGCTTGCGCGGCAAGGAGTTTCGCGGCCGGGTTGATCTGCGGGCCAAAGTCAACTTGGCCGGGCTTAACTGGCCCGAGGCCGCCGCCGACGTCGAAAATCTCGATATCGAGACCGAAGGCGTCCGCCTGGAAGCCTCCGGCATCGTCAAAAATTTCAAATCGCCGGCGGGGCGCTTATCCATGACGGTTTTACCCACGGGAGGCCTTTTGTCCGGCCTCGCGGGGCTCCCGCAGGGAACCGAGATTCCGCAGACTTTGGTCGAAACGAGCTTTTTTTGGGTCAGCAGCACCAACGTGCGCCTGCCCTCCTTTTCCCTGCGAAACTCGGAGATGCGATTGCGGGGGTACGGCGATTTCCACTGGGGGGAAGACCCCAAGTTCAAGGTGGAGCTGATCCACGGCGCCGGGGACCTGAAATCCTGCGCCAAGTATTTTCCTCGCCTCGAGATTTACCAACTGAGCGGCGCGGCGCAGGCGAGCTTCGTGTTGACCGGCTCCAGCGGGACCTTAAACCTGGAGCAGGTCCGCGTTCAGGTGGACCGCGGCTCGGCCCAGGTTCGCGGGCATCGTTTTCAAAGAGTCTCTTTGGTTTCCTTCCTCGACGGCCGCGATCTTCATATCCAGGAGCTCAAGGGCCTATGGAATGGAACCCCGTGGGGCTTAAACGGCACGTTGTTCCGGTTGCCGGCCCCCTCGCATATGATCTTGCACGCGCGGACGGCAAACCTAAAAGTGGCTGAGCTGAGCGCGATGATCGGCAGCTTGACGGGGGATTCGCGGCGGCGGGAAAAAAAGAACATCACTTTAAAAAAGATCCTCTCCTATAAATTCGCTCTGCCCCAGCGATTTCCGGACATTTCCGGAGATTTAACGGCCGGGAAAGTGACGCATCCTTCTTTTACGGGCGGGCCGCTGAATTTCCAGTGGAATTTAACGGGGCTTGAGCCCGGCCTGGAGAAGCTGGCCGGAGGCATCCGCTACGAGCTAAAAAAGGGCAAGGTCTACAAGGTGCCGGAGCTCATCGAAAAACACATGCCCGTGCGCCTCGTGTTCCTGCCCTTTATGATTTTAGACGAGATCAACCGCAAGGGGAGCATGGGCAAATGGAGGCTCGAAACGTTTGATTATGACAGCTTCCGTGGCGATTTTAAATTTCAGTCCGGCAATTGGAAGGTTGAAAACTGCGCCATCGACGCGCCGCTGGCGTCCATGCAGGCTACGGGTTCCGTGAACCTGGTCAAGGAAGATTTGGATTTGCACGTGATCACCACCAAAAAGGAAAGCCGGGGAATGATGAGCGGGCCGGAAATTTTCTCCGATGAGAAGGGCAATTTGTCGGTGGCGTTTTTCCTATACGGACCGATTCTCAAGCCGTCTTGGCGGCTGGATTGGAGCAAGAAACGATGACAGCCCCGCCAAAAACTGGTAGAATGCGAAGGGTTTTCAGATAATGACGAGGGCAAACCAATGAACGGATTATCGAAATTCGACATGATGGGGTTGTTGGAGGAGCACGAAGCGCTGATGTCCGGGCATTTCGTCCTGGCTTCGGGTTCCCATACGCCGACCTTCATGCAGACCGCCGTCCTCCTGCAGTACCCTAATTTGGCCGGAAAAATCGCCAAGGCTTTGAGCCTGAAATTCCCTCAGCCGGTTGACGTGGTTCTTTCCCCGGCCATGGGCGCCGTCATCATCGGGCAGGAGGTGGCGCGGGTTCGAAAAGTGCGCGCCATGTTCACCGAACGGATCAACGGCGTCATGAATTTAAGGCGGGAATTCAAGCTGCAGCGGGGCGAGCGGGTTCTCGTGGTCGAAGACGTTTTGACCACGGGGCGTTCGACGACCGAGGTGGTCAACCTGGCCCGCGCGGCGGATGCCAAAGTCATCGGAGTCGCCGCCATCATCGACCGTTCCACTTCTTTCTTGCCTTTGAAAGTTCCGGTGCGCGCCTTGATCTCCTATCCGATGCAAATCTATCCGTCCGGCCAATGCCCTCAATGCCAGGCGAACGTTCCGTTGACTATGCCGGGCCAAGGCTCCCTGCGGGAAAAGCCGAATTTAGGGCTTTAATTTAGTCCACCGCGATATATCCACCAGTGGTAGAGTGATCGAGTGGTCAGTGGTCGAGTGGAGCGGCAGAAAGTGCTCGAGTGGTCGAGTGAGGGGCCGGTCCTTTGGTCGAGACGCGCAGTTTGGGCTGCAACGATAGGTGTCGTTCTTATCACTTGATCACTGACCACTTGACCACTTGACCACTGATCACTGATCACTGATCACTGACCACTTTTCCCCTTCTTCATGACCCCCATTTGGATTCTATTCATCTGCCGCGCCGTTCTCGTCGCCGGATTCGCGCTTTCATTTCCTTTCCTGGCCCTGTATTTAAACCACGAGCGCGGAATCTCCATGGGCTGGATCGGCGTTTTTGTGGCGGTCAATATGCTGGGCCGCGCCTTGGGACAGCTTTGGGGAGGCCGTCTGGCCGATGCATACGGACGCAAGCGGGTCATGGTCTCCGCCCTGTTTGGCCGCGGCATCTTGATCTTCGGGTCCGCTTGGCTGATTTTTGAGCGCGCGCCCCTCATGCCTATCGTCGGCTCGCATATTTTACACAGCTTTGTGGGAAGTTTTTTTGAGCCGGCGTCGATGGCCTGGGTTTCGGATATTTACAAGTCCCACGAAAGGTCGTCGGCCTACAGTTTTCTCAGGGTCGCCGCGAACATCGGCTGGGCGGTGGGCCCCGCTTTGGGCGGGATATTGGCTTCCCACTCCTATGCTGCGGCGTTTCTGGCGACTTCGGCCCTGACGTTGTTGTGCGGGGCGCTCTTATACGGCTGGCTGGAGGAAACGCCGCCGTCGGCGGCCCGAACCCAGGCGGCGGGCGCCCATACGCCGCGGCTTGGAGCCATTTTGGCCGATGAGAGGGTATTTCGATGCTGCCTGCACCTGGCGCTGCTCTCCGCGGCGATGGCTCAAATCATCGTCACTTTTTCGGTGCATTGCGTACGGTTTGTGGGCCTTTCCGAATTCCAAGTGGGATTGCTTTTTTCAATCAACGGTTTGTGGGTCGTGTGCCTTCAATACTGGATGACGCAAAAACTCATTAAATTCCGCTTGACGGGGTTGATGGGAATCGGCTGCTTGATACTGGCCGTCGGGTTTGGCATGATATCGTTGGCTCATACTTTCGGGTGGTTGGCGGCGGCCGTCAGCGTCTACACCTTGGGGGAGATTCTGGTCGCGCCCAGCCAGACCGCTTTGGTGGCCAATATGGCGCCGCTGCACGAGAGGGGGCGTTATCTGGGCGCCGCCGGTTTGGCGCAGCAGGTCGGCGGAGCCGCCGGGCCGCTCTTGGGCGGCTTGGCCTTGGAGGCGTTGGGCCCGCGCTGGCCCGGGGGACTTTGGGTCATCGCCGGCGCGGCGTGCTTGCTCTCAGCCTGGCAGTTTGAAAGGTTTAAAGCGCAACTGACTCCGGCGGAGGACGGGCTTGGATTTCCCCTTCCGGTTCGCCAGGGGGAGGGGGCGGCATGACGGGAAAGAGGGAAGTGGCATGGGGGGAAGGTGGTAGAGTGGTAAGGTGGCAGAGGGGAAAGTGATTGAGTGGTCGAGTGGGGAAGGGGCAGAATAAGAATGATTGAACGATACAGCCTCCCGGAAATGCGGCGGATTTGGTCGCCGGAAAGCCGCATCCGAAAAATGATCGAGGCGGAGCTCGCGTGGCTGGCGGTGACGGCCCGCGCCAAGGGATTTGAGATCGCCGCGCCGGTCTCAGCGGAGGCGCTCGCGCGCCGGGTCACCATCCGGAAGGTGCGGCGGCGCGAGACGCGCACCCGCCATGAAACGGTCGCTTTTTTGGAAATCCTTCAAGAGAGCGTCAGGGATAAAAACGCCGCCAGGTTTCTGCACTACGGCCTGACCTCCCAGGACATCTTGGACAACGCGTTGGCGCTCCAAACACTGGAGGCCTTGGGGCTTTTGATTTCGGATTGGAAAGCCGTCGCGGCGGAAATCCGGCGTTTGTCGCGCAGGCATCGCGGCACGTGGATGGCGGGCCGAACCCACGGCGTGCACGCCGAGCCCATCACTTTCGGCCTGAAGATGGCCGGCTGGCACGCGGAGGCTTTGCGAAACATCGCCCGCCTTAAACGGTCCGCGGAGGAAATGGGCTACGGAAAATTTTCCGGAGCCGTGGGCCTCTTCGGCGCTTTGGGGCCGGCCGATGAAAGAAGGGCTTTGGGCCGGCTGGGACTCAGGCCCGAGCCGGTGGCGACCCAGGTCATTCCGCGCGACCGCCATGCAGAGTGCATGGCGGCGCTCGCGCTTTCAGCGATGGCGCTGGAGCGCTTCGCCACCGAGATTCGGCATCTGCAGCGGACCGAGGTTTTGGAGGTGGAAGAGGCCTTTCACCTCGGACAAAAGGGTTCCAGCGCGATGCCGCACAAGAGAAACCCGGTTCTAAGCGAGAATATTTGCGGTTTAGCGCGCTTGGCGAAGGCGCAATCATCGGCGGCGCTGCAAAACGGCAGCCTCTGGCATGAAAGGGATATGAGCCACTCCTCCGTCGAGCGCGTGATCTTCCAGGACGTATTCCTGCTTCTGGATTTCATGCTCGCGCGCTTTCGGGAGATATTGTCCGGACTGCGCGTCGACGCCGGACGCATGCGGCAGAATCTCCACGCCCTGCGGGGGCTGGCGTTTTCAGAGCGGGTGCTTTTGGCGTTGATCGACGCGGGTATGGACCGCAAGTCGGCCTACGGCGTGGTGCAAAAAAACGCCATGCGCTGCTGGAGCGGGCAGGCCCATTTCAGCGAGGTTTTAAGGCGCGACCCTGCCGTCCGCCGCCGGCTTTCCGGCCGCGATCTGGCCCGGTGCTTTGAGGCCGAAGCGGCCGGACGCCGCGCCGAGGCGATCATGCGCCGAGGGGGGGTAGGGTGAAGCCCTCGCTGGCGGCCTTGCTGACCGATTTCGGCGCCCGCGATCCCTACGTCGGCGTCATGAAGGGCGTGATATTGTCGAAGTGCCCGGCCGCCCGCATCGTGGATTTGTGCCATGGGGTGCCGCCTCAAGACGTCGCCGCAGCCGCGTACGACTTGATGACCAGCGTCGCCTACTTTGAGCCCCGGACCCTTTTTGTGGCGGTGGTCGATCCCGGCGTCGGCACGGGCCGGCGCGTTTTGTGGGCGCGCACGAAGCGGCATCAATTTTTGGGGCCGGATAACGGCATTCTAAGTTGGGCGGAGCGGGTGGAAAAGTTCCAAGAGGTGCGCGAGGTCACAAACTCAAAATTATTTTTGCCCGCGGTGGGCTCCACTTTCCAAGGGCGGGACGTGTTCGCGCCCGTCGCCGGCGCGCTGCTTCAGGGCGCGCGGCCCGAGCGCTTGGGGCCGCCGGCGCGCCGCTGGGAGCGCCTGGCGTTTCCCGCCCTCATGCGGCGGGGAAATAAGATTCTGGGCGAGGTCATCGCCGTCGACCGCTTCGGCAACGCGGTGACCAACCTCGCCTTCGCCCAGGACGCGGCCCGGCGGGTGTTTTATTGCAAGGGAAAGTCCGTGGGGAGGCTCGCGGCGGCTTATGCGGCGGCGCCTGCGGGGAGGCCGGCGGCGGTGGTCGGCTCCTCCGGCTTTATTGAATTGGCGCTTCGAAACGCGAGCTTTGCGGGCCGCCGGCGCGTGCGCGTCGGCGATAGGGTGGAGGCCAGATTGCGATGAGCGCTCTCGTCATTTTGAAAAAACACGAAGACAAAAGAATTATCCAGGGACACCTCTGGGCCTTTTCCAATGAAATCCAAAGGGTGGAGCAGCCGGGAGAGCCCGGCTGCGTGGCGGAGTTGCGGAGCTCCGAAGGGAAGCCGCTTGGCGTCGGATTTTATCATCCGCACAGCTTGATCGCCTTCCGGCTGCTGGACAAGGACCCCCAGGCCGTCATCGGACGCGAATGGTTCGAGCGCAAGATTTCCGATGCCCTCGCGCGGCGCGGCCGGCATTATCCCGGAAGCCGCTCCTTCCGGTTGTGTTTCGGAGAATCCGACGGGCTTCCCGGACTGGTCATCGATCGATATGATTCCATCTTGGTCCTGCAGGTCCTTTCGGCCGGCATGGAACGCTGCCTCGGGCACATCGAGCAGGCCCTGGGAGCTTTGCTCAAGCCCCGAGGCATACTTCTTAAAAATGACGTGGAATCGCGGCGCTTGGAAGGTTTGCCGCTCGAGGTCCGGATTTTAAGCGGCGAGGTTCCTGAGACCGTTGAGTTTGAGGAGGATGGAATCCGCCTGGCTGTGTGCCCGCAGAAGGGGCAGAAGACGGGATATTTTTTTGATCAACGGGACAACCGCAGTTTTCTGCGTCCCTATTTCAAGGGAAGAAGGGTTCTGGACCTCTATTGCTACGTCGGAGGTTTCGCCTTAAACGCCGTTTTTGCGGGGGCCGCGGAGGTTTTGGCGGCGGACAGCTCCGCCAAGGCGGTCGAGTTGGCCAGGCACAACGCGAAGCTCAACGGTTTTCAAGACAAAGCGGCGATTCAAAAGGAAGATGCCGCCAGGATGCTGGAGGCTTTCAGCCGGGGCGAACTGCCGTTCAATCCGGATATGGTTGTTTTGGACCCTCCCAATCTGGCGCCGACCAAAAAGTCTTTGGCTCCGGCGCTGCGGCTTTACGCCCGCCTCAACACCATGGCTCTTTCCGGCCTGAAGACCGGGGGGCTGCTGGCCACGGCCTCCTGCTCGCACCATCTGCCGCGGGGGATGTTCGCGGAGATGCTGCGGGAAGCGGCGATGCGCGCGGGGAAGACGGCGCACCTCGTGGCGCTGCGCTCGCAAGCCC
>MGUX01000043.1 GCA_001800185.1 Elusimicrobia bacterium RIFCSPLOWO2_12_FULL_59_9 | reverse complement strand
ACGTCCTTCACTCAGAGAAAGAGGACGATGGCGCTGCGCGTCCACCGGGACGGATCGGTGGAGGTGCGAGCTCCCCGCTTCGTGAAGCAAAGCCAGGTCCGCCGATTTGTCGCCAAGAGAGCCGACTGGATTCTCGAACGGCAAAGGTACTTCCAAGAGCTGCTTCGAAAACACCCCGGCAAGGAGCTCAAGAATGGAGAGACCTTCCCCCTTCTGGGACGCAATTTCCGCCTGCGGCTGGAGAGGCGCCCCGGCCTTGAAACGCCCTACTGCCTGGCAGCGTCCCGCAGGCTCAAGGTCTTCGTAGATGGCCAGGTTGGCGCCGCGCTGCGGACCGCCGCATGGGGCGCCATTCGGAATTTGTATTCAGACCTCACCGAAAGAAAGGCGCGGGCGGTCATCCGCAAGCATTCCAAGGCGCTGGCGGTGACGCCGGGAAAATTAAAGATCAGCGATCAGGCTAAACGTTGGGCAAGCTGCTCAAAAAGCGGAGACATCCGCTGCAACTGGCGGCTCTCGATGATGCCGATATCCGTGCTCGAATACGTGGTAGTCCACGAGCTTTGCCATCTCAAGACCCATGATCACTCTCCACAGTTTTGGCGCATCCTCAAATCTGTCCTTCCGGATTATGAGAAACGCCGCGAATGGCTGAGAAAGGAAGGGCCTGCTCTTGCGTTTGGCGGAGGAATAGCGCTTCGGATGATCGTCTAGTGAATTTTCAACTCAGACGGGGAAGGCTTGTTTTTTTGAAGGGCTTGAAGGGCATCCGCGGCGTTGACGGAATTCCAGCGGATTTCTTCTTGAAGCTGGACGGCGCCCTGGTTTATCGGGTCCGCGTATAAAAATTCAATTTTTTGGCTGTGGCTGAGGACCGAGGCGACCAGGGCTTCTTTGAGCTGCGCCGGGGTCGCGCTCGGCGCCGCCTCCAGCAGGCAGGCGGTGACCGCGGCCACAAACGGCGCGGCCATGGACGTCCCCGTCATCGGCCCGTAGCGGCCCTCAAACGGAGGCCGCAAGCCTTGAACCAGGTTTTCCTCAAAAGCTCTGGAAGTGGGCAATGTGGAGAGAATTTGGGTGCCGGGCGCGTAGACGTCGCCGGCAAACGACGTGGGATGGGCGCGCATTTTCGAATCCAGATTCCCGACGCGGATGACGTCCGGATGGGCGGTCAGGGAGTTGCCCGCCCTGGCGGCGGCGTTATTGTAGGCGATGTCGCGATCGCCTCCATGGCCGGCCATGACGCTGTTTCCGGCGCCGATGATAAACGCGACTCCCTCGCGGCTCAGTTTGTCGATGGTCTGCACAATCGGGTCTTCCTCCGGGTTTTCAGCCCCGCGGATTTCCATGCTGATGCTGATGATGCGCGCCCCTTTGCGATGCGCATCTTCCATGAGGCCGGCGATAAAGCGCCGGTTGATGGCGAAGGAGACGGCCGAGGCCATGGCCGGATCGCCCGACCTTAAATTCACGTTTTGCGCGACGTCGGCCAGGCCCTCCGGCAGGCGCTTGGAGTAGGCCAGTATTTCCGCGCCGGGAGCGACCGACATCAAAATTCCCGCCAAATGCGTCGCGTGCTCGCCCACGCCCTCGGACTGGCCCGGGACGCTTTCCCAAACGACGTTTCTTAGCATGGGCTGAACCTTGTCCGGAAAATCCTCGTCGATCAAGGCGATCTTCACGTTTTTGCCCGTGTAGCCAGCGGCCCACATTTTATGAACGCCCATTTTGAGAATATCAGCGCCCAGGGGGAGGGCCTCGATCGCGGCTTCAAGGGCTTTGGGCCAGTCCGCGCCGCCCATTTTTTTCGACTCCATCTCCCGCATCAAATCGCCCATGTGGGAGGAAATCATCGGGACGCCGGAGCTGCCCATGAGGGATTCCAAAGCGGCTTTGGCAGGTTTGGAGGACGTCCTCTTCTTGAAACTCTGAAGCTGGAAGGGAAGCGTTTGAGAGAGGTCCACGGGAATGGAGGCGTTTGGCTCGGCGAACAAGGCGTTGCTGTCCTTCAGATGCCGGGCTTGATCGAAAAAGGAGTCCAAGGCGTTGGAGGTGGGCGGCGGGCCATGAGGATCGCCGCGCGCCTGGAAGCGGCTGTCGTTCTTTTTTTGAATTTGGATGGCCAGCTCTTCCAGCGCGATGAGCGGCGTCAAATCCCGGTGGGCGAACATTTTCATGAAAAGGTCGTTTCCCAAAGCCGAAACATGGCCGTCGGGATCGTAGAGATGGGGGGTGACGCTCTCCGCGTGTTTTTTCGTCAGGGTGGGCGGAACGCCCTGGGTCGCCAGCCACAGTCCCTTGAGCTTGTATCTTAAATCCTTGGCCTGAACCTCCGTGATGGGTTTGGGCGGAGACACTCTCTTGTCGTAAATGATTCCATGGGAGTCCTGAAAATAGGGAAGGGGGCTGTCGGGATGCCCGATGGCGGCCGCGTAAATTTCGCGCAGCCCCTCGGGAACCACTTTGACGGCGGACGACGCGGACGCTTCTTCCGCGCGGACCCCGGCGCTTAGCGGCGGACAGAGGATCAGGGAAAGAAAAATTGGCTTTAATAGTTTCATCGGGGCGCTTTTTGCAGGCGGATGTATTGCCGCCTGTAAAACTCCTTGGCTTTTTGAACATACGCCGGGTCCACGACGGCGAAAGGCTTGTCGCGGCCTTTTTCATTATAAAACGATATCAAGCGCTTGGCCTCGGGGTCGCTCATGGAGTCTATGGTTTCCTGCGTGCTTTGTTCGTTTTGCCGGCTGATATCCTGCGCCGAGTCGTAAATGGAGAGCAAACCAGACGCTTTGAGGGACTGGGACACGCTCATCTGGAAGGAAATGAAGCCCTCCGACCAATAATTAAGCAGGGCCTCGTGCGAATCGTACACGCTGGATTGAAATACCCGGCGGGTGAGCGACAAAGTTCCGTCCTTCATGAGGATTTCCCGGATTTGCATATAAGCCAAAGTGGATTGGGCGTAGGACACGATCATATCCTCGATGACCAGAGGCATGTTGTGGGAATCATCATCCAACAGGGCGCGCTTATGCGCTCCATGCTGGCTGCTTCCGATCAACGACGGCACCAGGAGAACGGCGGTCAAATAGGGAATATCCGTTAAGCCCCCGTTCTGCGCCTGGATTGTTTTGAAGCCGTCGAGCATAGCGCTGACGGCCGTCCGGTTGACCAGAATCGTGTCCTTGTCTTCGGGGCTTAATCCGGCGAGGTAAATCGAAAGGACCCCTTCTGGAAGCTCAACCGCCTTGATTTCAGCCGAGACCAGAATGTCTTTATTTTCCTCAAAGCCTTGAAGCAAATCCAGGGCGCGCGGTATCTCTTTTAAAGTCCGCTCCACCTCATGGACGGTTCCCGCGGCGGGCGACAATTCCGCGAAGACGCGGCCGGCCGGAATTAAAGCGACCAGCAATAATACTAGCGCCAAGCATGAAGGCGGCTTCATTGTAATACCGGACATTAAGGATAGTATAGGCTGAGCGGGTATTTCCCGGCAGAGTCTAAAGGCCTAGCGGCGGGATGTTATTGGGCCCAAGTCCCTTTGGGGCTTTGGACCTAGGCGGGCGGAAGTAAATAGATGGGCTCGGCCGGGTCTAATGCAGGACGCGGGCCTCGGGGCCGGGCGTACGCCCCTCCACCTCGCGGATATGGGGCGGCATGGGGCCATAGGCGAAGCCGCCGATGAGGAGCCTCAGCCCTTTGAAATATCTCTTGATATCCTCCAGCGAGCGGGTCTGGAGGAACTTTTTAAGAATATATTTGGGCCGGAAGTAGAAGCTGCGGAAGGCCTTGCGCTCCATCTCCCAGACTTCCTTCTGGCTTTTGTAGCCGTTTGGCAAAAAAACGACGTTCCAGCCTTGAAACTCGGAAAAATCGGCGGTAGTCAACTTGCCCCATTTGCCCTGCCTGATGTCGTCGTAAAGGTGGGTGCCCGGATAGGGCGTCGTGATGCTGAACTGGGCGTAGTCGGGATCCAGCTCGATGGCGAATTTGATCGTCTCCGCGGCCAGCTCCGGCGTCTCGCCCGGAAGCGCGATCATGAAAGAGCCGCGGATTTCGATGCCGGCATCCTTGGTTTCCTGCATGACCTTGCGGATTTTCTCCGGCGAGGTGTTTTTGCGGTGGGACTCGATGTTTTTCATCAACTCCGGGACTCCCGTCTCGATGCCGTAGAAAATATTCCAGCAGCCCGCCTTATGCATTAAATCCAAAAGCTGCCGGTCCACCGTGTTGACGGCCGCGTAGCAGCTCCAAATGACCCCCGTGTCGGCTTCGATCAAGAGTTGGCAGAATTTCCGCATCCACACCCGGTTGAAGCTCATCGTGTCGTCCCAAAAGGAGATTTCCCGGGCGCCGTACTTTTCCACCACGTGCACGATCTCCTCCACGGCTTTTGCGGGGCTGCGCGTCCTGCCGCCGGTCCCGGCCTGGTCGCAGAAAGAGCAGGCATACGGACAGCCGCGGATGACCACCATATGAACGACGGGGGGCTTCTTGTATTGGTTGGGAAGCGGCAGATAAATTTCCATCGGCAGCAAATCCCTGGCCGGCAAGGGAAGCGTGTCGAGATTTTTAATGTTGGGCATCTCCGGGTTGAGAACGCATGCGCCGCCGGCGTTGCGGTAAACAATCCCTTTGACGCCGCTTAAAAACGCCTCGCCCTCCAAAAAGGACGTCCGGTCGTAGCCGAGTTTTTTGTACTCCCCTAAAATTTGCTCCGCGCTCAACTCGCCCTCGCCGTAAACCACCAGGTCGAATTCCGGATAGTCCTGGGCGGACTCCAATGGCACCGCGTTGGCGTGCGCCCCACCCAGGATGACGAGCTTGTCGGGAAATTCACTCCGAATGCGCCGGGCCAGAGCCAAGCCGCTGGGCAGCGCGTAGGTCGTCGAGGAAATTCCGATCGCCTTGGGATCCTTGGCGCGGATGATGTCGATGATTTGATTGTGGCCCAGGCCGAGAGCGCAGCCGTCCAAAAGGCCGACCCCAAAGCCCTTCTCGCGCAGATACGCCGCGATGGTGGTCACGCCCAAAGGCGGCAAATCCCCTCCGGCGTCGCCCACGTCCGCCTTGCCGTAGCGGTCCGCGATCGAGGTGGGCGGAAATATCAGGAGTATGTCGGTGACGCCGCCGGCCGGCGCGAAGCCTCGGTCGATGTATTCCTGAAGGGTCGGAAGTTTTTTCTTATTTCCATTCAATAACGCTGCGAACATTTTGCCGCCACCTCGCCATGCAAATTTCGCATTTCACAACCGGAGAGCGCCTGTCTCAAACCTAACCGCCGGACTATAGAATAAAGGTTTTTTGGAGAAATTTCAAACCGATTTTTTTCCATCACCCTCTCCACGCCCAAAAAAACACGCCCATGGCTGTGGCCACAATGACCACGCCCCCCAGAAGCGTGAGCGCGGGGTGGCCCGCCGCCCAGTTTTCCCAAGAGGGAGCCGGTCGGGGCGCGTCGTACTCCCCATCCACCAGCAGCTCCGTCAAAAGAAGCTCGCCGCAAGACAGGCACGGCCCCGCCACGGGCCATGTTCCGGTCTTAAAATAAGTTTTCCAACCGATGACGATCAAGTAGACCGGCTTGGAAAATTCATGAAAACAATGCGGACAAACCGCCCGGCCTTGGGGAAGCATAAAGCGTCGCGTTCAACTCGATTCTGAGACAACGCTGATTAATAAATTCGGTTTCTCCCAATCCATATAATGGGTAATTGATAAATACGGCAATTACCCGTGATATGCATCACTCCGGCCTATCACAAGCGCCGGCGCTCTTACATGGGAGAGTATAACATTCGCCACCAGTCTAAAAAGCTCATGTGGGGCTACGATAGAAACTCCGCAGGACAATCGCGTTGACCGCGACAATTAAGTCAACAATTAGTTGACAATTAGCGCTTCTCCTGTTAGACTGTCTGCATGGGCCCCGGATACCATCCAAAATTTGAGCGTTCCGCGACTTTGGTCCGCAACCTTACGGAAACCTCCAGCCTTAAAACCTGGATCGAGCAACAAGCGTTGGACGTTTCTTGGATTGCGCCCACCCAAAGAGATGCCCTGGTTCGCCTGGCTCACTACTCGACCCGTATCGAAGGCAACCCGCTGACTCTGCCGGAAGTGGCGGCGCTGGCCGCAGGCAAGGACCTGGCCATTGAGGAGCGCGCCAAACGCGAAGTCCTTAACTATTTTGCGGCTCTCAGGTGGATATGGAGAGAAAGCCCCTCGCAGTCCATAAAAGAGAAGGATCTCTTGCGCCTGCACAAGATCCTGACAGAAAGTATCTTGCCCAAAAACGAAGCGGGGGCTTACAAAGCCAAACCCAATGTGGTCTTCGGAGGGGGGCGCGTCATCTATAAACCGCCTCCTCCTGAAGCGGCTCCCATCTTGACCGGGGCACTGCTGGATTGGCTGAACTCCGAGGAGTCAAGAAAGGACCATCCTGTCATCACGGCAGCAATCGCCCATCACCGCCTTGTCTCCATCCATCCATTCTCGGATGGCAACGGAAGAGCCGCAAGGGCTTTGGAATCCTGGATTCTTTGCCGAAGGGGCTTTGACACCCACCATATATTTGCTTTGGACGAATTTTTTGACCAGGATCGGCAAAGATATTACCGGGAGATACAATACGTTCGGGAAAAAGAAGACAACCTGACCTCATGGCTGGAATACACAAGTGAAGCGGTGCTGGAGACCCTGAGAAAGACTCAACTGCGAATACAATCCCTCCGCGCCAAAAAGCCGGCAACCAAGATCACTTTAAGCCCTACACAGGAAAGAATCCTTCAGATGCTGGCTCAAACACCCCAGATAGGGGGTGGAAATTTAGCCCGCACTCTTGGGATCACGCGAAGCGGGCTGAGCAAGCTCCTGAAACCACTTTTGGGCGCCGGTCTGGTTGTCAGGGAGGGCTCAACCAAGGCAGCCTCCTACCGCCTGGGCGGCAAAGATCCGTGGTCTTGAAAAATATGGCTTTGGGGTGTACACTTATGAGTGACGAATGTGCCCCATCAGGAGACACGACGAAAACCATAAGCGTCAGGGACCTCCGTTCCAAGTCCGCGCAGATTTGGCGGGAGCTTGAGCAGGAGAAGGACATGGTCGTCACCTCCAAGGGCCGGCCGGTCGGGGTGCTTTCCTATGCCTCCGAAGCGAACCTGGAGAGGACGCTGACGAGCGTGTGGGAATGCCGTTTAGAAATCATCCAGAAATAGCCGTTTAATAGGGCCAGACTCGCGGCCGCCGATCGTGTCCAGTTTTGGTCGGTTT
>MGUX01000042.1 GCA_001800185.1 Elusimicrobia bacterium RIFCSPLOWO2_12_FULL_59_9 | reverse complement strand
CGGGCTGAAAACCTTCAAAACGCAAGTGGGTCAGTTTTGATTAGCGAGGGTGGGTCACTTCTCGTTAGCGGCGAAGCGAAGTTGGGCTAAAGCCGCAATCGAGCGCCTTATGGGCTGGTTTGACGCCTTTTCCACGCCCTTGGGCCGCGCCGAGGCCGGCTTTTTCGCCGCTGAACTTTTGAATAAAAATTCCCGCTTTGCTGATGCTTTGGCGCTATGCCATAAGGTTGAGACAAATGCACCCATACTGAGCGCGGCCAAGCATTGCGCCAAACTGCGCGCCCAGATCGAGCTGCCGGTGTTGGGCCTGTCGGCTAAGTTCGTGCCGCCCGGCAGCCGCGATGCTCTCCGCGTCCGGACGCGCAACCTCGCTCAGGTATATTTCCGTCTCTATTGGGTCAATCCCGAGGAACTCTTAAAACTTGCCAGTCAATACCATTCGCAAGGCTGGACCAGGTTGCGTCAGGCCGACGAGGAGATCGTTGCCCACTTTCTCAACCGCACGCCCGATCATGCTTGGACGGCGAGCGTCCGTTCCACTGAACCTTACGCGTTTGTGGACACCGATATCCAATCGCCGGCGCTCAATGCCGGCATTTACCTGGCTCTGGCCGGCGGCGACGAGCGCTTCAAGTCCGGAAGCTCGCTGCTTAATGCGGTCTTCCTTAATGTCACCGACCTTTTCTTGATCGCCAGCGCCGGAGTCCAAGGGCCGGAACGGTATTTTTTATTTGAACCATCAGGCCCCTCCTCCCGCCAGGCGCCCATACTGCACTTTTATACGCTCAACGGCCTCACGGGAAAACCCACGACAGCCCGGATAGACGCCTTTCGCTATTACTACCAACAAAAAACCAAGCGCGTGGTCCTTAATACAGATTCCTCGGGCCGGGCCCAAACCTCGGCCAACATTGGGTTGACTTTCGGTAGCTTAACTCAATTCTTCTTTGATCCCCTAGTGAAGCGAGGGGACTCCTACGCCTACGGCGCCAATCCCTTGTACTTCGGCTACTTGGCGCCGGCGCCCATCGAAATCTTCCTGGAGACAGACCGCCCGATCTACCGGCCCGGACAGGAAGCGCGGGCGAAGGTCACCGTCCTGCGCCGCATCCCGCGCGGATATAGGGTTTACGACGGCGCTTCTCTGATCAGATTTCAGGCGCGAGACTCCAACAACCAAGAACTCTTCAAGACCGATCTGAAGCTCAACGCCATGGGTTCGGCGCAAACAAAATTCACGATACCCGCCGGTAGACTTCTGGGAGAATATAGACTCTCCGCCAATCTCAGAGACTTCAACCACGACTTTTCGTCCTACCAATCGTTTTCGGTTGAGGAATACAAGCGTCCGGAATTCGAGGTTGAAGTCGAGGAGGCCACCGCCCCCTGGAAATTCGGCCAAACCGCCGCGGTTTCGGGAACGGCTAAATACTATTTCGGCGGAGCCGTGCCCGACGCGCCGGTCACTTATCGAATTTATCGGGAGAGCTACATCCCATGGTTCTGCTGGTGGTGGCGCCGGTTGGCAATCAACGAGGGCCGCACTGAGGTTCTCGCCGGGCAGACTAAGACGGATGCCGAAGGCCGGTTCTCCTTCACTTTCACGCCTGAGCCCGCGGACACCTCGCAAGAAGAGCCTTGGCCCGCGACCTTTGCGGTCGAGGCCGAGTCGCGAGACCCAGGCGGACGCACGATACAGGCTTCGCGTTCCTTCCGGGCAGGCGCCAAGTCCTACCTCTTCGACATCGCCCCTGCCTCGGGCTTCCTCCCGGCCGGGAAAGCCTCCGAGATTCCCATCCGCCTGATGAATCTCAATGAAAAGCCCGCGACCGGTTCCGGCTCATTTGAGCTGCACCGTCTTTCGGGCCGTCCTGCGCCGCCCAAGCCGGAGCTCCGCTGGGACGGCTCCTTCCTGGAAAGCCCTTCTATGGAGGCTCTCTTTAAAAACGTCGCCGACGGACCGTTGATCGCTCAAGGCAGTTTGGTTTTCACCGGTGAGGCCCCGGCCAAGGCGGCTTTAAAAGATCTGGAGGAAGGCGTCTATCGTCTTACGGTGCGCGCCGAGGATCCGTGGGGCGGAATCAACGAGCAGTCCGTCGTTCTTTTAGCCGCAAGCGGCGGCCGGAGCAAAAAGGCGTTGGAACTTCCCGATGTGACCATCGCGGAGCATGCCTCCTATATCGCCGGCGAAACTGCCAATGTGTTGATGGGCTCCAGCTTATTGGACGGCACAATCCATGTTGAGATTTGGGGAGGGCAGAATCTTCTGGAGCGACGGATGCTGGACGGCGGAGGCATCCGCATGCTCTCCGTACCGGTGGGCGAAGACCACAAGGGGGGCTTTACCGTGCGGTGGTTTGGGGCGCGCGACTTTATTGTCCGCAGCGGCCAGGTCCACATCGACGTGCCATGGAAGGACCGCGAGCTTTCCGTGAAGCTTAAGCACACGCCTGTGATGAAGCCGGGCGAAAAGGTGACGTGGTCCCTATCCGTTGTTGACCGCGACAAAAAGCCTGTTCAGGGAGAAGCCGTAATTCGCGTCTTTGACCGATCTCTGGAGTACTATGTGAAGGCCCTGGCGCCCTGGGTGTCGCAGCTCTTTGCCCCGCGACGGGGCGCGGGCAGCGCCCAAGTTTCGCTCTATGCGCCTTGGACTTCCGAGATTCCAGTGGAGGAAGGCTGGATCAAAAAAATGCTGGAGCGTTATGACGAAGCCATCGCTGAACTTCAGCCCCCCATGCTGCGTCTCAACAAGAGCCGGGTCTACGACTTCTCGCCAATGGCAGAATCGTTCGAAGCTGCAGCAGGCAGTCCCAGTCCCAAGTCCGCTCGTGCGGAGACGCCGCATCCGAGCCCAGGGATTGCTTCGCGAAAAGATCAAGAGCGCGAATACAAAACCAAGATTTCAGCCGAGCCGCCGGGCCAACCGCCCGTTCATGTCCGCTCGGATTTCTCCGAAACGGCCTTCTTTGAACCGCAATTGAAGATCGCCAATGGGCGCGGGGTTTTCAGTTTTAAAGCGCCGGAGCAACTGACGAGCTGGAAAATCCAGGCCTACGCCCTCACCAAAGACGTCAAGCGAGGCGAGGTTTCGGCCGAGGCGCTCACGCGCAAAGACTTGATGGTACAGGTGGAGATGCCGCGCTTTTTCCGCGAGGGCGACGAGGGAATCATCAAAACAGTCGTGCACAACGAAACGGATGGGAATCTCGCGGGAGAGTTGACCCTCATCATTGAAGAGGACGGCAAAAACGCGGCGGACAAACTCGGCCTCTCCCGATTGACCCAAGGCTTTGCCGCCTCTCCCCGCGGCATAGCGCCATTGTCCTGGAAAATAAAGGCGCCGCGCGGCTCGACCGACTTTAAAGTGCGCGCCATCGCCCGATCGGGAAATCTGGCCGACGCGGAAGAAAAAGACCTCCCCATCCTGCCTTCGCGAGAGAGGCTTGTGGAGTCGGCGATCGTCGCCCTCGACGGAAGCGTCAAGAAAGCTCTCAGACTGCCGACCTTCTACCAAGCGGATCCCACGCGCGTCAACGAGTCCATGACTTTGCAGTTGGACCCGCAGTTGGCGCTTTCCATCCTCAACAGCCTGCCGTTCCTGGCGCATTACCCGCATGAATGTACCGAACAATTATTGAACCGCTACGTGCCCCTGGCCATTGTTAATTCCTTTTACAGAAAAAACCCTGAACTGGCCAAAGCGGCAAAGAAGATTCCCAAGCGCGACACCACCACCCCGGCCTGGGACCGAAGTGATCCGCGGCGAATGATCCATCTTATGGAAACGCCTTGGGGGAAAATAAGCGCGGGGCGCAAAAGCTATTGGCCCGTCATCGATATGCTTGATGACGCCGTGGTCAAGCGCGAACTGGAAGATGCCTCGGTCAAGCTCAAGACCGCCCAGAACCCGGACGGCGGCTTTCCTTGGTTTCCGGGAGGCCGCTCGGATCCCTACATCACCTTGCTCGTTCTCTCCGGTTTTGCCGAGGCCCAGCGCTACAGCGTCGAGGTTCCCGCGAACATCGTCAAGCGCGCTCTGGGCTACGTCAATCAAGAGATCCCCAAGCATCTGAAACCCGAGGAAGGCGAGATTTCGCTTATCCTTTACGCGGCCTATGTCGTGACCTCGTTTCCAAAAAATTTCTCCGGCGCCGAGACCGGATGGAAATTCGCCAAGGTCTGGGCCGACACCGCGGACAAGCATGCCGAGGCCATGACCCCGCTGGGCAAGGCCTACGCGGCTTTCGTCTATGGGCGTTTGGGCGAAAAGGCCAAGGGCGACCTCTATCTCGACCGCGCCATGGACGGCGCCCGCCAAGACCCCATCGCGGGGGTGTACTGGGCGCCGGAGAAAATCTCCTGGCTCTGGTACAACGACACGGTGGAGAAACATGCCTTTTTTCTGCGCGCCTTGCTCACCTTGCGGCCCAAGGACCCGCGCATCCCGGGCATGGTCCAATGGCTCCTCTTCAACCGCAAGGGCAACGAGTGGAAGTCCACCAAAGCTTCGGCCGCCGCGATATTCTCCTTGCTGGACGTGCTGCGCTCTCGCGGGGCGCTGGATACAGGCGACAATTTTCAAGTCAACTGGGGCGCGGATGTGGAAACGGCCCGGGTGGAGCCCTACGACTGGCTCGAGAAGCCTTTGCGCTGGACCAAGCGCGGCATGGACATCGGAGTCAAGCAAGGCGTGGCCGCGATAAAAAAGGACGGTCCGGGTTTGGCGTTTGCGTCTTTAACCTGGATATACACCACCGACCAGACCGCCAAGGCCTCCGGGCCGGGCATGATGGAACTGTCGCGGCGCTTCTTCTTACGTTCGAAGAAAGCGGACGCCTATCACTTGACCCCGCTTAAGGCGGGAGAAACGGCGCATGTCGGCGACCAGATCGAGGTCCAGCTCAAGATCAACGCGCGCAGCCGGTTCGAGTACGCGCACTTGAAGGACCCTAAGATCGCCGGATTTGAGGCGGAGGAGCTGCTCTCAGGCTGGAAGTGGGACCAGATTTCACGCTATGAGGAACCGCGCGATTCGTTGACGAACTTTTTCATCCCTTGGCTGCCGCACGGCGAGTACATTCTGCGTTACCGGGTCAGGCCCACCACGGCGGGCCGATACCGCCTGGGCGCGGCCGTGATCCAATCCATGTACGCGCCCGAGATGGCCGCGCATTCCGACGGCTTCCAACTTAACGTCATTGAGTGACGGCCGGGGGCTTGCGGGCCTTGATGGCGGCGGAGACGATATAGTCCGCGATGCTGCGTCCGGGCGACCAATCCTTTATGAATTCCCGGCTCTCGTCTTTGGGCTCAATGCCCACGTCCACAAAACCCTCGGCGCGCAGGATGCCGGTCAATTCCTCAACGGTCACTGCGCCGGACATGCAGCCCGACCAAGCGGCCAGGTCCCTGCGGGCCTCATCCGGGAGCTCGGCCGAGGCGACGACATCGGAGATGGCCAAGCGGCCTCCGGGCTTGAGGACCCGGTACGCCTCGCGAAACACCGCGGGCTTGTCGGGAGACAGGTTGACGACGCAGTTGGAGATGACGACGTCGACGCTCGCGTCGGCGACCGGCAGGCGCTCGATCTCGCCGAGGCGGAACTCGACGTTGCCGTAGCCTCCGCGCGCGGCGTTGGCGCGCGCCTTTTCGACCATCTCGGGGGTCATGTCCACGCCGAGGACCCGGCCGCGTTCACCGACCCGCTTGGCGGCCAGGAAGCAATCGATCCCCCCGCCGCTGCCAAGGTCCAAAACCGCCTCGCCCGGTTGAAGGCCGGCGATGGCTTGGGGATTGCCGCATCCAAGCCCCATGTCGGCGCCTGCGGGCACGGACCCGACTTCCTCCGGCGAATAGCCCATTCGCTCCGAGACGCCCTTCGTCTGAGCGGGCGCCGCCTCCGGGCGGCAGCTTTCGCCCTCCTCCGCCCCGCAGCAGCCCCGGCCTCCGCGAGCCACGCTCCCATAATTTTTTCTGACGGCTTTGCGGACCTCTTCTTGATTTTCAAAGTTCATGGCCAAGCCTCCTCTTATCCCCCGCGCGCGCCTAAAAAGAATTCCGCCAGCGCCGCCAACATGGCGGACTCCACCCAGCATTCGATGAGCCGGCCGCGCCTCTGCATATGCACGAGGCCGGCTTGATGCAGCTCTTTAAGGTGATGGGACACGGTGGACGGCGCGATGCCCAGATTCTTGCCCAAGTCTCCGACGCAGGTCCGAGCCTGCCCGGAGCCGCAGGCCTTTCCGGGCCGGCAGCAGGAAGCCAAACGCAGGAAGATCGAAAGCCGGTGCGGGTTGGACAGCGCCTTGAACCGGGCGGCGAAGCGCGCGGCGCCTTTTATTCTATATTTCGACATATATAGAAGTATACCAGGCGTTTCCGGTCGCGTCAAGGCCGGGCGGGGCGCCGCTCCCGCAACCGCTTCAGCGCGATTTTTCGCTAGGAGCTTAGGGCTGGGGACCGGCCGTGGGGCAAAAAGACTCTAAACTCGCTGCCCGCTTCGGAAGCGCTTTCGGCGACTATGCGCCCGCCGTGAGCCTCGATGATGCGGCGGACGATGGCAAGCCCCAAACCCAGGCCCCCCACTTCGCGGGTCAAGTATTCGGCGGCCTGGTAGAAGCTGTCGAAGATGCGCGACTGCAGCTCCGGCGGGATGCGGATGCCGGTGTTAAAAAACAAGATCTCGACCTCGCCCTCCGGAAGAAGGCGCGTCTCCACCCGGATTTTGCCGCCGGGTTTATTGAATTGCACGGCGTTTAAAAATAGATGTTTAAAAGCGGTCTCCAGGAGACGGTCATCCGCCCAGAGGGCGCCGGCGTTTTCGTCTAATTTCCACTCCACGCCGATTTGTTTCTCATCCAACTGAGGGCGGTAATTTTCGGCCACTTTTTCCAGCAGGCCCTTGAGGTCCGTTTCCAATTGCTCGCATTTGAAGCCGGCGGCATAGGTTTTTGAGAATAAAATCAAGTTGTCGACCATTTGCTGCATTTTTTTTAGCCGCATATGGGCCATCTCATGCAGCCGGTTTTGCTCGTCGTCGCCTTCTCTAGGCGCGATACATTCCAGCGCCCATAGAGCCGCGGTGAGCGGCGTCTTGAGCTCGTGGTTGATGCGCGCCAGGAAAGCGTCTTTGGCGCGCTCCACTTTCTGCAGCTCCGAATAGGCCGCTTCCAGCTCCTGGCGCAGGCTCTTTTC
>MGUX01000041.1 GCA_001800185.1 Elusimicrobia bacterium RIFCSPLOWO2_12_FULL_59_9 | reverse complement strand
CCTATGTCGCGCTGGATTAAATTGGCTTCCTCCGCGCAGGTGGAAGCCGGAAAAGTGAAAATATTTGAAGCCTCGGGAAGACGAATCGCCCTGTGCAATTCGGAGGGCCTGTTTTTTGCCGTCCAGGACGTTTGCAGCCATGACGATGGGCCGCTGGGAGAGGGACGGCTCTGCGGCCAAGAGATCGAATGTCCCCGCCACGGCGCCCGCTTTGACATACGCTCCGGCGCGGCTACCCGGATGCCGGCGGTGGTCGCCATCCAAGTATTTAAAACCAAGGTCCAGGACGGCGACGTGCTTGTGGAACTGGAGGATGAAGCGGTCGAGGCTTGAGCCATGCTGAAATTCGACGTGAGCAAGATTCGAGAGGATTTCCCGATTCTCGGCCGCAAAATTCGCGGCAAAAATCTCGTGTATTTCGACAACGCGTCCACAAGCCAAAAACCGAAAGCGGTGCTTGAGGCGCTGCAGCGATACTATGCGGAGACCAACGCCAATGTGCACCGGGGCATTCACGCGCTTTCACAGCAAGCCACGGATCAATGCGAGGCGGTCCGCGCCCAGACGGCCCGCTTCCTCCATGCCTCCGGCCCGGAACAGATTGTCTTCACCCGCAACGCCACCGAGGCGATAAATTTGGTCGCCTATGCCTGGGGCCGCAAATTCCTGAAGGCCGGCGATGAGATTCTTTTGACCGGCATGGAGCACCACTCCAACATCGTGCCTTGGCAGATATTGGCCCAGGAAAAAGGATCGCAGCTTAAATTCGCGCCGATTCTTGAGGATGGATGCCTGGACCTTGAGGGTCTCAAGACTCTTTTGACGCCGAGGACGAAGCTTTTCGCCTTCACGGCGATGAACAACGCCTTTGGCACCATCAATCCCGTCGCGGAGCTTCTCGGTCTGGCTCGCGAGCAGGGCGTCTTGACGTTGGTCGACGCGGCCCAGTGGACGCCGCATTTGCGGACGGATGTGGCCGCTTGGGACTGTGATTTTCTGGTCTTTTCGGCTCACAAAATGCTGGGGCCGACCGGCCTGGGAGTCCTTTACGGAAAAAAGAAACTTTTGGAAAGCATGGACCCTTTTTTGGGGGGCGGAGATATGATCCGCGAAGTGCATTTATCGCATTCGACTTACAACGAGATTCCCTATAAATTTGAGGCCGGAACGCCGCATATCGGCGGCATCGTCGCCTTCGGCGCCGCCCTGGAGTATTTATCCCGGCTGGGCTGGGAGGCGATAGACCGGCATGAGCGCGGCCTGACGCGCTACGCGATGGACGCCTTGTCGCAAGAAAAGGAGTTGAGGATATACGGCCCGAGCCAACCGGAGCGGCGGGGGGGCATCCTGTCTTTTAATCTGGAGGGCGTCCATGCGCACGACGTCGGAACGATTTTGGACACCGAAGGCGTGGCGGTGCGCGCCGGCCACCATTGCTGCCAGCCTTTGATGCGGCGTTTTAAAACCAGCGGAACGGTGCGCGCCAGTTTTTATTTCTACAACACGGTCGATGAAGTGGATGTCATGCTTCGCGCCATACGCAAAGTGAAGGAATTTTTCAAGGTGAAAGTGCCGTAGTCCGCGGCGCTTTCCGGGGGCATTTTATGGAAGGAGACGCCGAACTACAAGACCTCTACCGCGAGGTTTTGCTGGATTATTTTCGCAGCACCCGCCACCGCGGCCGGGTCGCTTCGCCGGACATCGAGTCCCAGGGGATCAACCCGCTCTGCGGCGACGAGGTGGTTTTGACGGTCTCTGTGAGAGGCGGTGTGGTCGAGGACTGCAAAATAGACGGGCATGGCTGCGTCATTTCCCAGTCTTCGGCCGCCATGATGTCGGAAGCCGTCAAGGGACAAACCTTGGAGGAAGCCTCGAAGCTGGCGGAGGGCTTTAAACGGGCCATGCTCGGGCAAAGCTCCTTTGACGATTTGCCCGACGTCCTCGATGAGGCCAGGGCCCTGGAAGGGGTTCAAAAATACCCGGCCCGAATCAAATGCGCGCTTTTATCGTGGAACACGTTGCTTTTGGGGGTCCGGTCGCATAAGGAAGGCAAAAAAGAAGTTCAGTATCAGGAGAAGTAAGGGAAAATGGTTCGATTCACGGAAATACGGGACGCGCTCATGCCTATCGAGGATCCCGAGATCCATCTGAAGGTTCTGGATTTGGGGCTTCTCTACGGAGTGGAGATTTGTCCCGGGAAAAACGGCGACAAGGTCAAGGTGCTCATGACGTTGACCTCCCCCGCCTGTCCTTACGGCCCGATGCTGCTGGCGCAGATTCACGGGGCATTGGCCAAGGTGGCGGGCATCCGCGACGTCGAGGTCAATTTGACCTTTGATCCCACCTGGGACCCGAGGACGATGGCGACCGAGGAAACGTTGGACGCGCTTGGCATATTCTAACCCGATCATGAAGATAACCAGCTCCACGGAATACGGGATGAGGCTTCTGGTGTGCCTGGGAAAATCCTTCGACAGAAATCCGCTCACCGCCGAGCATCTGTCCGCGCGGGAAAACGTGCCCAGAGGCTTCGTGGATCAAATCCTGCTCAAATTGAGGCGGGCGAGAATCGTCAAAAGCGTGCGTGGCTCCACGGGCGGCTACCTGCTGGCCAAGCTGCCCTCGGAGATCACCGTCGGCGAAGTCCTGCGGGCTTTGGACGGGGTCGTGTTTGAGGAAGTGTGCGGGAAGTACTCCTTGGGCGAAAAAAGCTGCGGCCACGGGTCAACGGAGTGCCTTTTAAGCCCCGTCTGGACCGGCTTGTCCCGCGTCACGAGCGATTTTTTGGACCGCGTGACTCTGAGTCAGATTTTAAATCACTGCGTTTCCACGGACGCGCCCGCGAAGCCGGCCCCGGCTCTCAACCCCTTTACCGCGTTCCACGCCCACTAACCCGAATTCCCCAGTTGGGAATTCGCCCGCAGGGCCGTCGCTGTAAACCAGCGACGGGGTTGTCCGGCGCCGCAGGCGCAACCGCAGCGGCATAGTATTGTACGTGTGTTCCGACGAGAGGAAACTGCAACTGCGGTTTTCAGGCTAACCGGAGGGTAAACCCGGCGTTTTCAGGCAACCCTATGCGGACCGCCCGTAGTTTTGATTTGCATACCCATTCCAATTATTCCGACGGGACCTTGGGCCCGGCCGAGGTGGTCGAGCGCGCGCGCCGCTGCGGCGTCGAGCTGCTTTCGATCACGGACCACGACAGCACCTCCGGCCTGGCGGACGGCGCCCGGCAGGCTCGCACTCTCGGCATCCGGCTGCTGCCGGGCGTGGAGATCAACACCAATTCAGATAAGCAGATACACATTCTGGGCTACGGAATTCGCGCCGACAGCGGGGTCCTTCAGGAAAAACTGAAGGATTATCGCCGGCGCCGCGCGGCGCGCGTGGAGAAAATCTTATCGCAATTAAGGGACGTGGGGCTTGAGGTGGGGCTCTCCGATATCGAAGGCGTTTCCAAAGAAAGCTGGGGACGCCCGCACGTGGCCGACGCCTTAAAAAAAAAGGGCTACGTCGGCGAGCGCCAGGAGGCCTTCGACCGTTATTTGACGCTGGGCAAACCGGGCTATGTGGCGTCCTTTGGACCCTCGCCCGCGGAGGCGATCACGACGATTGTGGAAGCCGGAGGGGCGGCCTGCCTCGCGCATCCCGGCATCGTGCGCGGCGGTTTGGACCTCCACGGACTTAAAGCCCTGGGTCTTGAGGGCCTCGAGGTTTTTTACCGCTCCCATACGCGGGTGCTTACGGCCAACCTCAAAGCGCAGGCGCAGGCGCTGGGCCTGTTGATGACGGGCGGCTCCGATTTCCACGGACCCGGCACGGGGCGCGCCGATATCGGAGGCGTCGATTTTCCGGCGGAGGACGCTCAAATCCTGGCGGAGCGCTTTTTTAGCCTGTGCGTATGAAGGCGGAACCGGCGGAGGGCGGGAGGGATGGGGTGAGGGAGCCGACGCAGGCGGAAATCGGGGAGGAGGTGGACCGGCTGAGTGAAAACGGAGTCGCGGGGCCCGGCTACGACGAACCGGCGCTTGAGAAAATCGCCGCCCTCACTTGGCGCATCAGCCGGCTCAAGGAGGAAAAAAACGCCGTCATTGCGGCGCATGTTTACCAGCGCTTGGAAGTTATCCGCGGCGTTGCCGATTTCACCGGAGATTCCTACCGCTTGAGCCTTCTTTGCGCCGGCACGCCGGCCGAAAAAATAGTTTTTTGCGGCGTCCGGTTCATGGCCGAAACCGCGGCGATTTTAAATCCCGGAAAAGCCGTCTATCTTCCCGCTCCCGAAGCCGGCTGTTCTTTGGCGGAGAGCATCAGCGCGGAGGATGTGCGCCGGCTCAAGGCGCAGCATCCAGGCGCGCCCGTGGTCGCCTACATCAACACCGCCGCGGAGGTGAAGGCCGAGTCGGATGTGATCGTCACCAGTTCCAACGCGGCTTCTATCTTAAAAAAAATGTTTGCCCGGCACCCCCGGGTCATTTTTCTTCCGGATGAATGGATGGGAAGAAACCTTGCCCAAGAGCTCGGCAAAGAGGCCGGCGTGGAGATGATTCTTTGGGAGGGCAAGTGCGTCGTGCATGAGGGATTTAAGGAGGCCGACGTCGATTATTACCGGCGGCTCTATCCCGGAGCGAAAATATTGGCGCATTCCGAGTGCAGTCCCGCGTTCGCGCGGCGGGTGGACTTCATTGGGGGAACGGGCGACATGATGCGTTTCATCGAGCAGCGGGAGGCCCCCCACTACCTGCTGGTGACCGAATGCGGCTTCGGAGACTTGGCGCGCAGCCGCTTTCCGCGCAAGCAATTTGTTCCCATGTGCCGCCTGTGCCCCTACATGAAAGCCACCGACCTCAGGCGCATCTACGACGCCCTGGCCGATCCGCAGCCGGATCAGATCGTGCGCGTCGGGGATTCCGTCGCCGTCCGGGCGCGCCGCGCCCTTGAAAAAATGTTTGAATTAACCGATAATGGATGAACGATGACCAACGGTAAAATTCAATGGCTCCATTGGGGTTCTTCCGTGTTTGCCAAGGCGGAGGAGCAAAATAGGCCGATTTTGCTCTATATTCCGGCGAGGTGGTGCCAATGGAGCCAACTCATGGATAGGACCACCTATTGCGACCGCAAGGTGATCGCCCTCATCGAGGAAAAGTTTTTGCCGGTG
>MGUX01000040.1 GCA_001800185.1 Elusimicrobia bacterium RIFCSPLOWO2_12_FULL_59_9 | reverse complement strand
GCTGCGATCACGACGTAAATCCCGCCTCCACGTCTGGCTCACTTTTCGTTAGCGCAAGTGGGTCAATTTTCATTAGTGCTCAAGGCCGGACATCGAAAATCTTCAAGTTGTCGGTCTCGGAAAAGGAAATTCAGCGGAAGCAGCGGTCAAAAACATGCTTCAGGAAAATGAATACTTAAAAGAAACCAATTTTGATGAAGTCATCAGCATGGAGCTTAAATCCAACAAACGAACCTACCACAACTTGAAAGATTATCGCAAAAGATGAGCCCGATATATGAATACTTATGAATACAACGAAGCGAAGAAAGCCCTCGTCCGCAGCGAAAAGTTGCTAGGCAAGCTGCGTCGCTATACGCCTGTATACAAGGAAGAGTTCCAAAAATTCATCGAACTCCTAATCGCCATCAAGGGCCATGCGTGGTGCATGGACGTAAAAACAGAAAGAAAGAAAATGGCAAAATTGTTGACCAATTCTCTCGAAAAGTTACCCTTGCCTGTCCCCAAGAATTAAAACCCCCAATATCCCCATCGCGACATAAAAACAGTTGGCCACCTTAGTCAATCCTGACCCCCATTTACGACCCCAAGCGCGATCGAGTCCCGCTACTCCTGAAAGCTTGGGTGCTTCTTTCTTATAACGGCAACTAGGTCGCGGTGGAAGGCCTTCCACCCCTGGGAAGCGGTGTAATTTTGCCTAAGCTTGCTGTATTCCCATGTTTTCCAATCAGTCTTAAGGGGTTCGAGAAACTTCTTAATGGTGTCGTGGTCTAGGGGCCCATCTTGCGTTCGAAGCATCGATTTTAAGAGCTTGAGGAATGCCGCGATCCCACGATTTGTGGCAATGATATACCGATTTGGATTGTCCCACTCGGTCTTAAACATGCTCCGAATTGTCGAGAAATACATTCTCAGCGCCTGCAAGTATTCGGAAGAGGTGTTGGTGACGTAATACTTGCGGAGAAGTCCCCGGGAACCAAGAAGGCCCTTTAGATCATAACCCGCAAATCCCTTGAGTGTAATTGTCTCTCCGCCAACATCGAGTAATCGGATCGTCTTCTTGAAAGGCGGCTGCTTGTTTAGCTCGACGACGCGGCGAATCGCCATGAGTTCGTTGTCCGCTTTGCACGCCACATCGTCATCAGTGTACTTTAGATAGGCAACGAGGTTGGCGTCCATTCGACGTGAGTTGTCATTAATTGCGATAAAGGCATCCCGCTTTTGTGAGTCCTCCAACTCCCTGAGCCCGGTGACTAGGACATGGTAGTCTTTGTGAACTTTTTCTTCTGTTTGACTGAAACCAAAAATGCGATGTTGGCCGTCGATGATTTCCATCGACGCATACTCGAGCGGAATGCTTAGAGCGACAAAACTGGCATCGTGTTCCCGCGAGAACTTAACCGGGCTGTTGTTCTCGTCCTTCATTTTCTCCACATCCTTGATATTCCGAACAACCACGTTTGGGCTTAGATGAAGAACGGTGTTTGTAGGCAGAATCGAGTCTCCCTGCTGAAGAAATTTCGCCACCTTCGGAAGCCTCTTGGAATTGAGCATTCGTTGGTAGGCTTTGGCATCGCCCTGGGCGCGTCGAAAAATCGCGCAAGTCTTGAGGAGCTTTTCGGCAGGCATCGAGAACTGGAACAGCTCGGTAGCTGATCGAGGATTGGGCTGGGTCAGCCTAATGGCGGGAGCCGTGAAGATGTTTTTTTCTTCCCGTGTCTTAATCCCGAGGGAATGAATGATTTCGTATTTGGCCCATTTGCCTAGCGCATCAACGATAGCCGCGTAATAATTGATCTGGTCCAGTCCCCAGACCGAATCCCCTTGCTGTTGCGCGTAATCCCGGTCCTCTTTTGAGAACTCATGTTCGCTTGAAACGTAGAGGACGGCATCGGCCTTGAGCTTTTTCTTGATGACGGCATAGTCGTTTACATGGGTCGAAAACGACTCGTTAAGCTTCCGCCTCGCCTTGTTCCAGCCGACGATTGAAACGCCAAGGTCATCATCAACGGCGTAGAGATCGATCCTTCGCTTCTTGTTATGGATCGCGACTGTTTTTTCGTCGGGATCGCTGGAGTTCGGATTTGTCGAAAATCCGGCTCTTGAGAATAGCTGCCATATCCTTCGGTTTAACGCTGCGCCCTTTTCTTCCGCCACGTTGGTTCACACCTAGACGTCAATGAGAATGACCTTAACTGGCACTGCGGGGAAATGCCGCTTGAGCCGTTCAATGTCGTAGATGAGTTGTTCGCCGTAGGAGACGCCAGTCGACATCTGCTTATGCATTGAATGACAGGGGACGATCTCGATGCCGACATCCGCCTTGTTCTCGTTGAAAAAATACTGGAACTTGGCCATGTCGTAGAACATGAAGGCATATTTACCTAACTGGACCTCGGTCAGCACCTTGCCCTTGACAAAATCGACCTGCTTAAATGCTCCGGGTATCTCGTAGTCGTAATCGTCAAACTTAATCGTGTAAACATCCTTGAGTTCCTTGAAATTCTTTGCGTGAAAGGCATCGCGGAATCTGGCATTCAATTCTTTAGGGCTGTAAAGCAGCTCACCTTTCATCGTTTTTTCTTTGCTGACCTTATTCTTCTTCAAGTCCTTGATGCTCGCGATGACTTGATCGATCTCCTTCTGGATGGCAGGAAACCGGACCTGGAGAATTTCGGCTCCGCCGAGATGAGAATATTCGTAGACCTTACGCATAGGCAAGCTCTTTTTTCTTTGCGGAAGTATGGCCATTTCCTCTTTCGAGAAGGCGCAGTTGATTTTCGTGATCGCGTCGCCGCGAATGCGTAGCGGTAGAATACAGGCGACTCATCTGGGGGTTGTTAGGGTCGTAGATTGGTCGGTGCATGGGCCGAGTTCTAAGAGCGCCGGCGGCGGCCATGAGAATACGTTGTTTGGCCAGCTTTATGTATTCTGGGACAATCTCCGCCCCGATGGCGCGGCGCTTATGCAGGGCCGCTGCAATGGCTGTAGTGCCGACGCCCATGAATGGGTCGAAGACTAGGTTTCCCGGGCTGGTCAAGGCCAGCACAAGCCGCTCGATGAGTTCCACCGGGAATTGGCAGGGGTGGGCTGTCTTCTCCACGTGATTATGCTTCACGTTCGGGATGGCCCATAAATCTCCCGGGTTCTTGCCAAGGGGATTGCACGAGGGTTGACCTGCCTTAGGCCCCTTGAAATATTTCTTGTTTGGGTATTTCTGCGGAATCCGCACGGGATCGAGATTGAAGACGTAGTTGGTGGACTTAGTGAACCAATTAATCGTTTCATAGCGGCCGGAAAAACGTTTGGAGCAGTGCAGGCCATGCTCGAAGTGCCAGATGATCCGGTTGCGCATGCGCAGTCCTAATTTGGTGAAGATGGAGTAGAGGGGGATATCGAGCGGCACAATCCCATCCTTGCCGATATAGTTACCCACCTGCCAGCAGATGCTACCGGTGTCGGACAGGACGCGGACACATTCCTTAATGACTGCCTCCTGTTGCTCAAGGTACTTTTCCAGAGATATTCGTTTCTCGTAGACCTTACCAATATTGTAAGGAGGTGAAGTGACAACGAGGTGAACTGACTTAGGCGGCATGGAAGCCAGAAGGTCGAGGCAATCTCCCTGAAAAAGGACTACGTCGGAAGCGGGGGAGTAGGCCGGAGAAATTTCTAGGCTGTTCGAGTCGCGGAGGAGGCGGACCTTTCGGCGCAATTTCGGGTATTTAGGCATTGATCTTCTCTAGTAGCCGCGTAAGAGCCTTGCGATCATAAAGGCGATAGCGGTTGATGGGATGCCTTCGGCTTTCAAGCCTTCCGGTGTTGTCCCATCGACGAAGGGTAATGGGGGCTACGCCCAGGATTCTTGCCGCCTGCTTGATAGTGAGGTATTCCTGAAAGGTCTTCATAAGAACCTTGGTCAACATTGCTCATTTTAGCGCATCGACACACGTCCGTCAAATTTTGAGACGGGAAGTGCATCGAAGCGTGTCTATCAAGCGCCATTTTTTCTTTTTGACCCGGACGATGGCGTGCTTGTTTCCTTAATATGGGCGGCCCGGGTGGCGTCGTGGGGTCGGATCGCCCGAGGAGGAACCGGCGCGCGAGTCGCCGGGCCGGCCGCAGGGTGATGGGGCCCTACGGCGACAGGCCCTGGACCGCCTATAAAGAAACGCCTCGGAATTCGGAATTTACGGCAAGCCCCAAAGGGGGTGCTGTTGAGGCAGAACCTTTACGCGGGTGAGGGACTTTTTGGCGTGCTCGTAATACTTTTGCACGCGGGCGGGGTCCAGGGGCAGTATCCCGGCCACTTCCGTCGCCGGTTGGAGGAAAAGGGGGACGTCGCGCGACACCTCCGCGATGAGCGCCACGGCGCGCTCCCATTCGGGCTCGGCGCTGACCTCGGTCAAGACGACCTTCACGAAGCTTTTTGAGTGGAACCTTCTTAAAAACTCCCGGTGAAGATGCCAGAGATCCCGCCCGGTGGCCGAGGGCAGCTTGATGTCCATGGCGATGCGGTCCACATGCCTTTCCAATTTATCAAGCGCTTGGGTCAAAGTTCCGTTGGTCTCCAAATAGGTTCCAAGGCCCCGGCTCTTGATCCAGGGAAGCAGAGAAAGCAAAAAGTTCCAATGCAGAAGGGGCTCCCCGCCCGTGATGGAAACCGACTCGGGGCGCGAGGATTTTTGGAGCGACTCGATGCGCCGCTGGACCGAGGTCAAGCTCATGACTTTGCCCGACGACAGCGGGATGGTCTCCGGCTCGTCGCAGTAATCGCAGTGAAGATTGCAGCCGCCAAGCCGCAGGAAAATCTGGCGCTCGCGCAAGTAAAGCCCCTCGCCTTGCAGGGAGGAAAAAATCTCCACGACCCGCGCCGCCGGCAGGCTCTCCGCCGCCATTTCTGCGCGCAGGCCGCCTGCGCTCAGAGCGCCGGGTCTTGGAGTCCGGCTTCTTGAAATCCCTTTTTTCGCAGTTTGCATGAGTCGCAGCGGCCGCACGGCCGATTCCCCCCCCGGTAACAGGACCAAGTCCATTTGAGAGGCACTCCCAGCCCAAAAGCCTTTTGAACGATCCGGGCTTTATTGAGCCGGATCAAAGGCGCCAAAATTTGAATCCCCCTCCCCTCGCTGCCGGAGCGAGTGCCCAGCTTGGCCACGCGCTCGAAGGCCCGGTAATAGCTTGGCCGGCAGTCCGGATAGCCGGAGTAGTCCAGAGCGTTGGCCCCCACGACGATCGCCCCGGCGTCCGAGGCGTCGGCCAGGGATATCCCCAAGGCCACAAAAATCGTGTTCCTGCCCGGCACATAAGTGGAGGGTATGCCGCCGGCGCCGATGCGGCTTAAAGGCATATCGGGCAGCGGCCGCGCGGAGTTCACCAAGGAGCTTTGCCCCAGCCAAGGCATTCTCAGCGGCATTTCGAGCAGAGGAACCCCGGCCAAACGGGCGATTTTCCGGGCCGAGATAATCTCGCGGGAATGCCTCTGCCCGTAGCCCAGGACCAGCGCCCGGCACCGGAAACCCTTCGATTTGGCCCAATAAAGAGCCGTGCTGGAATCCAGCCCACCCGACAGAAGAACGACCGCTTTTTCCGCCATCACTCAAACTTGACGATTTCAACCTTGGAGATGGAAAAAGGAACGAAACGCCTGGCCAGCTTCAAAAATCTGTCGGGAGCGTCGCTGGCAAAGAACTTGTAGACCGGCTTGCCCCTGGAGTCGTTTTTCAAGCGCGTCTGCATCAACAGCGACTCGACCTCCAGGCTGACGGCCTCCGCGGAATCCACGAGCTTGACTTTGGGGCCGACGACCTTCAAGAGGACCGGCTTCAAGATCGGATAATGCGTGCAGCCCAAGATCAGAGTGTCCATGCCGGTTTTTTTCAAGGGGCGGACATAGCCGCGGGCGATTTCCAAAGTTATTTTCCGGTTCCACCAGCCCTCCTCCACCAGCGGGACCAACAGCGGGCAGGCAGCGCTCACCGCGCGGATTTTAGGATCAAAGCGGTAAAGGGCTTCGGGATAGGAGGCGCTCTGTATGGTCCCCTCCGTCCCGATAATTCCGACGACGCGGTTTAACGTGGCTTGGCTGGCGATGCGCGCCCCGGGCTCGATGACCCCCACCACCGGAACTTGGATGGATTCCTTCAGGCAATCGAGCGCCCACGCCGAGGCCGTGTTGCAGGCCACCACCAAAAATTTTACTTTCCGGCTGATCAGAAACCGGGCGATGTTCAAGGAAAACCGCGTCACCGCCGCCTTGGACTTGGCGCCGTAGGGCAAATGCGCGGTGTCGCCGAAATAAAGGAGGTTTTCACGGGGCATGAGCCTCTGCACCGCGCGAAAAACGGTAAGCCCTCCCACCCCCGAGTCAAAAATCCCGATCGCCCTCCGGTTCACGCGCCTCTCCCAAATCTTCCGCCAAGGGTCGTACTAAATTCAGGACTCCGATTGGGAACCTGCGGTGTTTTATTAAATCCAGAAGGCATCCGCCAGAAAGATAGCGTTGAGTGTTTCCGACGGGTGACGCCGATGGGTTGTATCTGCCGAGGAGGAACCGGCGCGCGAGTCGCCGGGCCGGCCGCAGGCAGATGGGCCCCATCGGCGGCAGGCCCTGTCGGAGATAAAACGCTATCGTATCGAAGGATCAAGACCCCTACCATCCCTTGCGCTTGGCGTATTTCAATACGCCCGCATAAATCCCGTCGACGATCCTATTTCTCACTTTGGCCTGGGAGAGAAGCGCCGCGTCGCGGGAGTTGGAAATATACCCCATCTCGATGAGAAGGGCCGGGGAGCGGGTGCCGCGCAGGACGTAAAAAGCGGCTTGCTTAAGACCCCGATTCTCAATCTTTACGCGGGCCGACATCTCGCGGGCGATGAACCCGCCCAGCTCGCTCGCCTGGTTGATGAACTCCATTCTTTCAAGCTCGCTTAAAATCGTCAAAGCCTCGATGTTGTCCTCGGGCGCTCCCGAGCGCCCGTTTTCAAACTTCAAGGACTCGTTTTCAAAACGGGCCACCAACTCGGCCTCCGGGTCCGACGCCTTTTCGGACAAAAAGTAAATTTCAAAACCATTGACGGCATGGGATCTCGAATAATTGCAGTGCAGCGATATGAATAAATCCGCGCCGGCCTCATTGGCCAACCGGGAGCGGTCCTCCAGGGGCACGAACACGTCGCTGTCGCGGGTCAAAATCACGTCATAGGCCTTTTCCTGGCGCAGCAATTGCGCCAATTGCTCCGCCACCAGCAGATTGATGTTTTTTTCGACCGACCGCCGCAGCCCCTGGGCGCCGCCGTCTTTTCCGCCGTGGCCCGGATCGATGACGATTTTGCGCCGCGCGCGCTGCGGCGGCGCCGGGGTTTGCGGTGTCTTTTCGCGGCCGCCCCGGCCTCAGGCCCGGCCGCGAG
>MGUX01000039.1 GCA_001800185.1 Elusimicrobia bacterium RIFCSPLOWO2_12_FULL_59_9 | reverse complement strand
CCGAAAAACTCGGCGCGGTCTATCTCGACGAGTCGCAAAAGCCGCACCCCATCATCATGGGCTGCTACGGCATCGGAGTTTCGCGGGTGGTGGCGGCCGCCATCGAGCAGTGCCACGACGCCGACGGCATCCTTTGGCCCGAGCCGTTGGCCCCTTTCGGCGAGCACCTCATTTGCGTGGAGACCGACGACGCCGAAGTCCTGGCCAAGGCGGACGCTCTTTTTGAGCAGCTGCAGAGCCTGGGATTGAGCGTCCTTTATGACGACCGCGATGAGAGGCCCGGAGTCAAATTCAAGGACGCCGACCTCATCGGCCTGCCGCGCCGCCTGACCGTGAGCCGGCGGACGCTGCAGCAGCAAAGCGTCGAATTCAAGCGCCGCAACTCGGCCAAATCCGAGCTCTGGAAGCTCAGCGATCTTCCCCAAAAGCTTCAGGAATTGACCGCCCCAATTTGACTCTCTCCGTCGAAACTTCGTATAATGGTCCTAGTGGCGGCAGTCGAGTGCCGCTATCGCTTTTTGGCGCGGGGCGGGCACGATGGATTTGACGGCAATCGAAAACGTCCTTGAGGCGCTGCTGCAGCAGGAAGGCTTCGAACTGGTGGACATTCGCGGAGGACAGGGCGGCCGGAGACAGATCCTCCAAATATTCGTGGATAAGGAAGGCGGAGTCCGCTTGGGCGATTGCGAGTACCTAAGCCACCGCGTCGGGGCCGCTCTGGACGCCGCGGAATTGCTGCCGGGGCCCTACGAGCTGGAAGTCTCCTCTCCCGGCCTCAACCGGATCCTCAAGAAGGAGAAAGACTTTCTGCGCTACGCCGGGCAAAGAGTGAAGCTGCACCTTAAATTTAAAAGTCCCGAAAACGGGCAACACAACTTTAGGGGCGTCATAGAGGCTTTTGAAAACGGGGTTCTGAGATTGAACTGCGCGGGCGAACAATACGCCTGGCCTCTGGAGCAAATCAAGGAAGTCCGCCTGGACCCTGAGATCCAAGTTTAGCCGCAAGGGGCACCGTCCCGGAGGAGTTTGACCATGGCCGTCAAGAGCGAGTTGACCGTCGCGCTGGACCAGCTGGAAAGCGAAAAAAACATAAAAAAAAGCGAAATCCTCAAGCTGATGGAGGGCGCTTTGGCCTCGGCCCTGCGCAAGCAAATCGGCAAGCTGGCTCAAGTCGAAGTCACCATCAATCCGGAGACGGCGGAAATCACGGCCCGCATGGTCAAAAAAGTCGCGGAACCCGTCGCCTTGCCGGACCAAGAGATGACTCTCGATGAGGCAAAAAAAATAAAAAGCGACGCGGCCATCGGGGAAAACATCCATATTCCCATCGAGGTGGATCCCGGCAAGCTCTCGCGCATTGCCGCGCAAACGGCCAAACAGGTTCTGATTCAAAAAATAAGAGAAACTGAAAGGGACAACATATACGAAGGTTATAAGCCGCGGGAGGGCGAACTCATCAACGGCTCGGTGAGCCGCTTCATGGACCGGAACATCATCGTGGACCTCGGAAAAACGGAAGGCATACTGCCCATCAGCGAGCAGATACGCAAAGAGCGCTACGCCGCCGGGGAGAGAATCCGCGCCGTCATATTGAAGGTGGATCGCGCCCAAAGAGGCTCGCAAATCGTCTTGAGCCGCTCCTGCCCACTTTTGCTCCAGCGCCTTCTGGAGATGGAAGTCCCCGAAGTCAACGAAAAAATAGTCGAGATTCGGCACATCGTGCGCGACCCGGGCTACCGCGCCAAGGTCACGGTGATCAGCAACGACGTTAAGGTGGACCCGGTGGGCGCGTGCGTGGGCTTGAGGGGCTCCCGCATACGGACGATCACCAACGAGCTGAGCGGGGAACGCATCGACTTGATCAATTACAGCAGCGACACCATGGAGTTTCTAAAAAATTCCCTTTCTCCCGCCAAGCCGACGCATGTCCGCATTCTGGACGCCGAGGCCAAGCGGGCCGAAATTATCGTGCCGGATGATCAGCTCCCTCTGGCCATCGGGCGCGACGGCCAGAACGTCCGCCTGGCCTCTCAATTGACGGGCTGGATCATCGATCTCAAAACCGAAAAGCAGAAAACCCAGCAGAATCAGGAGAAGGATCAGAAGCACACCGAGGATTTGATACAATTGGAAGGAGTGGGGCCCAAGCTGGCGTCCACTTTGATCAAAGTCGGCATGCACGATATCGAAAAGATCGCGAAAGCGACCGCGGAGGAAATGGCGACACTGCAAGGCATCGGCCCCAAAACGGCCGAAAAAGTGATCCGCAGCGCTAAAAAATATTTGGAGGAGGCGGAAAAATCGAAGAAAGCCGCGCCTCAAAAGGTCAAAAATGCCAAAAAAAGCTAAGACGGAACCGAAAGACAAGAAGAAAATCACGGCCAAGGCCCCGGCAGCGGCGAAAAAGACCAAGCCGGCCAAGCTGAAAGCGCTTAAAACACCTAAAATTTCCGCCGCTAAGAAACCGGCCGCCAAAAAGCTCCCCGGTAAAAAATCCCCCGACATTGAATCGTTGGCGGCGGGCGCCGAGATTCCGGCTCCGGCCGCCGCGCATCCGGCTCCCCTGCCCCGCGTCGGAGACGCGGGACGAATGGAGCCGCAGAGCGGCGTGTCGAGCTCCCCACGCCCCTCCGGGGCTTCTGGGTCCCAGGGCTCTGTCCCTGGAGCTGCGCAGGGGGCGCCATTAGCGCAAACGTCTGCGACTGCGCCTTCCGCGGCGCCATCGCCCGTCGCGGCCAAGCCCTCCGCCCCGGTTCCGGCCCCAGCGCCCGCCGCGGCGAAGGCTCCGGAGAAACCCGGAACGCAAAAGTCTTCTCCCCCCCCGGCGGCGCAGCCGTCGGCAGCTCCTGCCGCGGCGGCCAAGGCCGCGCCCGAGCCCAAGAAGCTCAAAGTTCAATCCCTTTTGACCGTGCGGGAGCTCTCCGAAAAGATCGGCGTGCAAGTCAATGAGCTCATCAGCAAACTGATGAAAATGGGCGTTTACTGCACCATCAATCAGCGCCTGGATGACGACTCGGCGATGATCATCGCCCAGGAGTACGGCTACGTCTTGGAGATCGCGCCGCTCTACGCCGCCGCCGAGCTTTCCAGCGCGGTGGAGACAGTGGAGGACGCCGCCGACTTGAAGCCGCGCGCCCCCATCGTCACCATCATGGGCCACGTCGACCACGGCAAGACGAGCCTTTTGGACGCCGTCCGGAAATCGCGGATCATGGAAAAAGAGGCGGGCGGCATCACCCAGCATATCGGGGCCTACAAGGTCTCGCTGCCCAAAGGCGACATCGTCTTTCTGGATACGCCGGGCCATGAGGCGTTCACGGCCATGCGCGCGCGCGGATCGCAAGTCACCGACATCATCGTCCTGGTGGTAGCCGCCAACGACGGCGTCATGCCGCAGACCGAAGAGGCCATCGACCATGCCCGCGCCGCCGGAGTTCCCATCATCGTGGCCGTCAATAAAATCGACGTCGCGGGCGCCAACCCGCAGAACACCCGCCAGCAGATGGCGCAATACGATTTGAACCCGGAGGATTGGGGCGGCAAGACGATCTTCGTCGACATTTCGGCGAAAAAGCGCCTGAACATCGACCGGCTGCTGGAGGCGATCCTGCTGGAGGCGGAGATGCAGGAGCTCAAAGCCGATCCGGACCGTCCGGGCTCCGGCGTTATTTTGGAGGCCAAGCTCGACAGCCGCCGCGGTCTGGTGGCCACGCTCCTCGTCCGGAATGGAACCGTCAAGATCGGCGATCCGTTCGTGGTCGGCCCCTGCTACGGCAAAGTCCGCGCGCTCATCTCCGACCGCCGCCAACAGCTTAGAGAGGCGGGCCCCTCGACGCCGGTGGAGATACTCGGCATCAACGGAACGGCCCTGCAGGCCGGCGACGTCTTCAGCGTGACCGCCAACGAAAGGCAGGCCAGGGAAATCGCGGAAAAACGCGGCCTGATCCAGCGCGAGGCGGCTTTCGCGCACCAAAAGCACGTGACCTTCCTCAACCTGCGCTCCCAGATTTCGGACCGCAAACTCAAGGAATTGCCCATTATTTTGAAAGCGGACGCTCACGGCTCCATCCAGGCCATTCAGGACAACCTCGGCAAACTGGGCACTTCTGAAATTCAGATACGCTTCCTGCACTGCGGCGTCGGCAACATCACCGAATCTGACGTGCTCTTGGCCCAAGCCAGCAACGCCATCATCTTGGGATTTCACGTCGACACCGAACCCCGGGCCAAAGCCGTGGCCGAAAAAAGCGGCCTCGAGGTGCGCCTGTATTCGGTCATCTATGAGCTGGAAGCCGATATGCGGGCGGCGATGGAGGGGCTCCTGGAGCCGGAAATCGTCGAGACCACCGTCGCGGCGCTGGAAGTCCGGGCGGTTTTCCAGGTCGCCAAAATCGGCAAGATCGCGGGTTGCGTGGTCCTCGACGGCAAAGTCCGGCGCGGCTCATTGGTGAAGATCATGCGCAACGCGCAGCTTGTGATGGAAAGCAAAATCGTGGGCCTCAAGCGCTTCAAGGAAGACGCCAAGGAAGTGGAACGGGGAATGGAATGCGGCGTCCAACTGGAAAACTTCCAGAATTGCCAGCCCAACGACCGCATCGAAGTGATTTCCAAGGAAAAACGATTGCGCCGCCTGGAACACAGCAAGTGAAATGCCTTTCGCACGCAAGAGCCGCCTTTCGGAACTGATCTTCCAGGAAGTTTCCAACTTTGTCAAGAAGCACAATGCCCCTTTTTTAAACGGCATCCTGACCCTCTACGACATCGAGCTTTCCAAAGACCTTAAGCAGGCGACGATCTTTTTTTCGGTGTTGGGAGAGTCCGACGACCGGGACTCCGCCCAGGCCGCGCTGGAGGGGGCGCGGCCGGCCATCCGCAATTACCTCAAAGGCCGGCTTCGGCTAAGGTTCATTCCCCGAATCCTCTTCCGGTACGACTCGACGTCCGAAAACGCCAGCCGCATCGCCACTCTTTTGAACCAAATTGAGAAAGAGAAACAATAAATCCGCCTGCAGGCGGAAAAACTTGGCGCTGGGGGCAGGCCGATGACGCCCCCGCCGCCCGCCCTCTCCGGCCTTCTGTTGGTCGACAAGCCGCCGGGGCTGACCTCCCACGACGTCGTATTGCACGTCCGCCGCCGCCTTCCTCCCGCGTTGCGCGTCGGCCATTCGGGCACGCTCGACCCGCTGGCCACCGGGCTATTGGTCGTATTGATCGGCTCCGCGACGAAAAGCCAGGCCCAGTTTCAAATGCTGCACAAAGAGTACGAAGGCGAAATACTGCTCGGCTTGAGCACGGACACCGGCGACGTCTCCGGAAAGCCGACGGCCACGACCCTCACCGCCCCCATGCCGCTGCCTCTCATCGAAAGCTGCCTGGCGGCCCACCGCGGAAAGATTTCCCAGGTGGTCCCCAAGTATTCCGCATCCAAATACAAAGGCAAGCCCTTCTACCGTTATGCCCGCCAGGGCATCGAAACGCCGCAGCGGGTGAGGCCGGTGACCATCTTCCGCTTCGACTGCCTGCAATACCGCCATCCCGTGATCGAATTTCGCCTGGCCTGCTCCAGCGGAACATATGTGCGCTCTCTGGCGGAAGCGGTGGGCGCGCGTCTGGGCTGCGGAGCGACGATGCAGTCGCTTCGGCGCATGCGGGTGGGCTCGCTCCGGGTCGCCGACGCGATGAGCCACGGCGAGCTTTTGACCGCCCCGCGCGAGCGCCTCCTCTCCCGGATCATGCCGCTGAGTTTGGATGCCTTGGCTCTGCCCGCGCCGGAAGCCGGCCCGTGAAAAATCTAGTCACCATCGGAACTTTTGACGGCATCCATCTGGGCCACCAAGCCCTGATCCGCAAGGCCGTGCGCCGCGCCCGCCGGGACGGCATGCGCAGCTTGGTCGTCGTATTCAACCGCCCCCCGCGGCTTTTTTTCAATCCTCGCCTCCACATCCCGCTGATAACCACCGCCGCGGAGAGGGCGGCGCTGCTGGGCGAATTGGGCGTTGATAAAGTCATCACCCTGGATTTCGACGCGCGTCTGGCGGCGATGAGCGCGGAAAGGTTTTTCACGGACTTTCTGCTCAAAAAAAACAAGATGGGCTGCCTGCTGGTCGGCTCCGATTTCGCTCTCGGCAAAGACCGCGCCGGGACGCCGGAGGCGCTGCAAGAGTTGTGCCGTCGCCACTCCGTCGCATTTGAGGCGTGCCCCATCCTCAACCGGCGCCGCGCAAAAGTCTCTTCCAGGCGAATCCGCGGGCTGCTGTCGGAGGGGAAAATCCGCCAGGCCGAACGGCTGCTGGGTTATCGTTATTTTCTTTGCGGAAAAGTGGTGCGGGGACGCCGCCTGGGCCGAACGATCGGATTTCCGACGGCGAACCTGGCGGTCCCCGACGGAAAAATTCTCCCCCCCGGCGTCTTTCACGCGAGCGTGCGCGCGGGAGGGCGCCGCTACCCGGCCGCGCTCAACGTCGGCCATCGCCCCACGGCGGCCCCTCCCGGCCGCGCGCTCAAATCCACTTCGCCGCAGGCCGAGGCGCATCTCATCGGATTTAAGGGCCGGCTGGTTGGCAAAACGCTCCGCGTGGAGCTTATCCGGCTGCTCCGCGCGGAAAAAAAATTCGATTCAGTGAGCGCTTTGGCGCGGCAGATCCGCGCGGATGTCGCCCGAATCCGCCGCGCCGATATTATCCGGTCACGGCGCCCAGCTAGACCGGCAACTGGTCCTGGTTTTCGTCGGTATTG
>MGUX01000038.1 GCA_001800185.1 Elusimicrobia bacterium RIFCSPLOWO2_12_FULL_59_9 | reverse complement strand
GTGGAGGATTTTTTGAAGCGCCCTCCTGGTTCCTCCTTGAAATCCCCCGGGCAAACCGCGGCGCTGCTGGACCCGCCGCGCTCGGGCTTGAGCCCTTTGGCGCTGGAGCGGCTGGCGCGGCGCGAATTTGCGCGCATCATCTATGTTTCCTGCGACCCCGCCTCCTTCGCCCGCGACGCGCGGCGCTTGGCCGACCGGGGCTACGCGCTTAAAGAGGTTCAGCCGGTGGATTTATTCCCGCAGACGGCGCATGTGGAGCTCGCCGCGCGGCTCGACCGGCTGCGATGAATTTCAAAATAGGATAATCATGGAAATAGGAATCGTCGGCTTGCCCAACGTCGGAAAATCAACGCTGTTCAACGCCCTCACCTCGGGGCACGCGGCTTCGTCCAATTATCCCTTCACGACCATCGATCCCAACGTGGGCGTGGTCAGCGTTCCGGACAGCCGCCTGCAGACGCTCACGGGGATCTTTTCGTCCAAAAAAACGGTCCCGGCCTACGTGAAGTTCGTGGACATCGCGGGGCTGGTGCGCGGGGCCAGCCAGGGAGAGGGCTTGGGCAACAAGTTTTTGTCCCACATCCGCGAAGTCGACGCCATCGCCCACATGGTCCGGCTCTTCGCCGATCCCGACGTCGTGCACACCTTGGGAGGCGTCGACCCTTTAAGAGACGCGGAAATCATCAACACCGAGCTCATTCTGTCCGACCTTCAGTCGGTGGAGCGCCAGGCGGAAAAATACAGGGGCCCGGCCAAGTCGGGGGATAAAGCCGCCCAGAGACGCATGGATATTTTGGAGAAAGTGCGGGTGGGGCTGGAGGCCGGGCAGCCGGCCCGCTCCTTGGGAATCGCGGATGAGGATTTAAAGGCCTTCGCGCTTTTGAGCGCCAAGCCGGTGCTTTATATCGGCAACTGCGACGAGGCCCCGTCGCCGGAGGCGGCGAAGCCGCTGGAAGAAATGGCGGCCAAGGAGAAGGCCGGCTGCGTGACTCTGTGCGGCAAGCTCGAGCACGAGATCATCCAACTGTCCGAATCCGACCGGCCGCAGTTTCTCAAGGAGATGGGGTTGGAGCAAACCGGCCTGGAGAGGGTGATCGTCGCCGCGACGCGGCTTTTGAGACTGCTGCACTTTTTCACCGCCGGACCCACGGAGACCCACGCATGGACCATCGTCGAGGGCATGCGGGCCCCCCAGGCCGCCGGCCGCATCCACTCGGATTTTGAAAAGGGTTTCATCCGCGCCGATATATATTCTTTTAAGGACATCGAGAAGCACCGCTCCGAGCCGGCCTTGCGGGAAAAGGGCCTCATCCGTTCGGAAGGTAAGGAGTATGTCGTCCGCGACGGAGACGTATGCTTTTTCAAGTTCAACGTATGACCGCGCCCGCTCCGATCGCGGAGATGTGCTCTCACTTCGGCGAGTGCGGCGGCTGCGCTCATCAGGATTGGGCTTATCCGCGCCAGCTTGAGGAAAAAGCGCGGACGCTGGCGGGTTATTTGGAGGCCATCGGCTGGACGGCTCCCGTGCGGGTCCGCCCCTCGCCGGACATATGGCATTACCGCAACAAGGTGGAGTTTTCCTTCGGCCGGGTCCGGCCGGACGGCGGCTCGCCGGAAGGCGGCACCCTTCACGGAGTTTCGGGTATCCCTTGCCAGAGGCAAGGGACGAAGGGAGCGCCAGAAGCGCGCGACGCCGGCGGTCCCGGATCAGCGTCTCCGGCGCTTCATGTGCCGGGGCCTCAGGTCCCGGTCCCAGTGGGGGCCCCCCAACCAGCCGGCCTAGTGCTGGGCTTTAAAAAAAGAAAAAGATGGGACTACACTCTCAACATGCGGGAGTGCCGCATTTTTTCTCCCCGCGCGGGCGCGCTGCTGGAAGCGGCGCGGACCTGGGCCGGCCGGGAGAGCCTGCCGGCGTACGACTCCAAGACGCATAGCGGCTTTTTAAGGCACCTGGTGCTGCGCGAAGGAAAAAACACGGGGCAGATGATGGTGATTTTGGTGGCGGCAGCGGGCGGGTTGAGCCCGGAGGCCGTGGAGGGCCTCCAAAAGAGCTTCGCCGAGGCGGCGCTGGAGGCTTGTCCGGGGGCGACGGTATTGTGGGGCGAAAACGCCAAACTGGCCGACACGGCCGTTTCCGACACGCTCAAAACGCTCTCCGGACCGGGCTATATCGAGGAGCGCATGGGGGATTTGGTTTTTCGGATTTCGCCGCACTCTTTTTTTCAGACCAACAGCCGCGGCGCGCAGGAGCTCTACGCCGTCCTGCGCGGCTGGGTTGAGGACTCGGCGGCGCGGCGGGTGCTGGACCTTTATTGCGGCGGCGGGGGCATCAGCCTGACTCTGGCGCGCTCCGTGGAAAAAGTCGTCGGGGTGGAAATCCATCCGGACGCGGTCGCCGACGCCCGGCGCAACGCGCTTCTCAATGGCATCGCCAACGCGGAATTTTATCCCGAAAAGGCGGAGGCTTTTTTGAATTTCGGGAGCATGGCCCGTTTCTTTCCCGGGGAATCGGCGGGCGGCGGCCAAGACTGGACGGCGGTGTTCGACCCTCCGCGCTCGGGCCTTCATCCCGGCGTTTTAAAAGCCCTTTTGGCCATCCGGCCGCGATTTTTAATCTATGTTTCCTGCAATCCCAAGCTTCTGCCGGCGGATTTGAAAGCCCTTAGTCAATGTTATAAAATGGATAAGATTGAAGCGTTCGATTTGTTCCCGCATACGGACCATTTTGAAGCCGCCCTCCAACTTTCATTGCTATGAGCTTGCCTTATACGCCGGATTTAAACCCGCAGCAAAAAGAGGCCGCGGAACACGCGGGCGGCCCGCTGTTGGTGGTGGCGGGCGCCGGGACCGGAAAAACGCGCGTCATCACGCACCGCATCGCGCGGCTTTTGGACAGCGGCGTGGCCCCCGGCCGTATTTTAGCGGTGACTTTCACCAACAAGGCGGCCCAGGAAATGCGCCGCCGTTTGAGCGTCCTGTCGCCCGGAGGCGGGCAGGCCGTCTGGATGCACACCTTTCACTCGCTGGGATGCCGGCTTTTGAGGCAGCACGCCCCGCTTTTAAAGCTCAGCCGCTATTTCACCATTTACGATCAGGACGACCAAAAGAAGCTGGTGTCCTCCATCTTGAAGGACGCCGTTTTCGAGCCGCATAAAAACAAGGCCAGCCTCTTCGTCAACCTCATCTCCCGCGCCAAAGACGATCTTTTGGACGCGGATTCCTACGCCATCCACGCCATGACGGCCCAGGACCCTTTCCGGCAAACGGTCGCCCAGGTTTACAAAAAATACCAGGAGCGGCTGGATCGGGCCGCCGCCCTTGATTTCGGCGATCTGCTGATCAAGACCGTTTTTCTGCTGCGGGATTATCCGGCGGTCCGGGATTATTATCAGGATCTTTTTCTGCACGTTTTGGTCGATGAGTACCAGGACACCAATCACTCCCAGTACGTGCTGACCAAATCCCTCTCCTCCAAGCACAAGAATTTATGCGCCGTCGGCGACATGGACCAGTCGATCTATCAGTGGCGGGGCGCCGACATCCGCAACATCATGGAGTTCGACCGGGATTTCAGCGACGCCCGGATCGTCGCGCTGGAGGAAAATTACCGCTCGACGCCCAATATCCTGGAGGCGGCCAACCGCGTCATCGTCCATAACCGCTACCGCAAGCCCAAAAATCTCTGGACTCAAAAGGCGGCCGGCGCGCCGGTCACGGTGCGGGAGCTTCGCGACGAGACGGAGGAGGCTTACGCGATCGTCCGCGCGATATCGCAGCATTTGGAGCGCGGCCGAAGCCTCAGGGAAATCGCCATTTTTTACCGCACCAACGCCCAGAGCCGGTCCTTTGAGGAAGCCTTGAGCCACGCCCAAATCCCGTACCGGATTTACGGCGCGATCCGCTTTTACGAGCGCAAAGAAATCAAGGACGCCCTGGCCTACGCGCGGGTGGTTTTAAACCCGTCGGATTCCGTGAGCCTGGCCCGCGTCTTAAACGCGCCCTCCCGGGGCATCGGAAAGACCAGCCAGCAGGCGCTCGAAAAATCGGCCGAAACGAAATCCATGACGCTCTACGAGGCCCTCTGCCAGGAAAACGGAGTCTGCGCCAATCTCACCCCCGGAGCCGCGCGCGCGGCGCGCGAGCTGGTGGGCGTCATCGAGGGGCTGCGCTCCGAGCTCGACGCTTTGAGCGCCGCGCAGCTCATGGAGCGGATTTTAAAGCGTTCCGGTTATTGGGACGCTCTGGAGCAGGAGGCCGAGGAAGACCCCGAGCAGGCGGCCCGGCTTGGGAACCTGCAGGAGCTGGTCAACGGCGTCAGGGAATTTGAGGAGCGCTGGACTTCCAAGGAAACGCCGCCGACTTTGGGCCAATACCTGGAGAACGTGTCCCTGATGACGCCTTCCGACGAATACGACGACGAAAGGGCCTGCGTGACGCTCATGACCATCCATTTGGCCAAGGGCTTGGAGTTCCCGGTGGTGTATTTGACCGGCTTGGAGGAAGGGCTCTTTCCCATCGGCGCGGGCGCGGCCTCGGAGGAGGACCTGGAGGAGGAAAGGCGCTTGTGTTATGTGGGCATGACGCGGGCCAAAGAGGAGCTTTTTCTCACCTACGCCGCCACGCGGCGCATCTTCGGCCAGTCTTACTCCAACCTGCCTTCGCGCTTCATTCTGGAAGCCGGCTTTCTCGATCCCGCGGAAAACAGGCCGCGCAGCCGCAAGCCTTTTGCACCCCCGCCGGGCGCCAAGCCGTCCGCCGGCGCGTATTTGGAGCCGGTTTCCGCGCAAGCCGGCGGCGGGCCTTCGGGACCCCCTCAATTCCGGATCGGAAAGCGCGTCAAACACGCGGAGTTCGGTTTTGGGCGCGTCATCTCCAAGAGCGGCTCGGGGGAGGCCATGAAGGTGACCGTGTTTTTTGATCGAGGCATGGCGAAGAAATTTCTCGTGCGCTTCGCCAATCTGGAGGCGGCCTAAAATGGCGCTGTCTGAGAAGGAAATCGAGCACGTCGCGATTCTGGCCCGGCTGGAGATTTCGGCGGCGGAAAAAACGCGCTTCGGAAAAGAGCTTGGACAAATTTTAGACTACGTGGAGAAGATCAAGGGGCTGGACACCAGCCGCGTGGACCCGACCGCCAGCGTCTTGGGGGACGAGGACGTTTTTCGCGAGGACGCCGTCCGCCTCTTTCCCGGCGCCGCCGCGCTCTTAGACAACGCCCCGGACAAGGAAGGGCCGTTTTTTAAGGTCAAAAAGGTGGTGGAATGAGCGTCGAGTTGGAAGATTGGAGCGCCGCCCGCATCGCCGCCGCGGTGAACGCGGGCCGTCTGAAGGCGGAGGAGGTCGCCGCCGAGGCCTTCGCCCGCATCCGCCGCACAGATTCCAAGGTCAAGGCCTTCTTGAGCTTGATGGAGGAGGAGGCCCTGGCTTGCGCGCGAGGCGTCGACGCGCGCGTCGCCTCGGGCCGGCCGGCGGGACGGCTGGCCGGAGTTCCCGTCGCGGTCAAGGACAATATTTTGGTGGAGGGCCAACCGGCGACTTGCGGCTCGAAGATTTTGGAGGGATTTAAGGCGCCGTACGACGCCGCCGTGGTGGAGCGGCTGCGCGCGGAAGGCGCCGTCATCGTGGGCAAGACCAATCTCGATGAGTTCGCCATGGGCTCCTCCACGGAGCATTCCGCTTTTTTTCCGACGCGCAACCCCTGGGATTTGGAGCGCGTGCCGGGCGGCTCCAGCGGCGGCTCGGCCGCGGCGGTCGCCGCGCGGATGGTTCCTCTGGCCCTGGGCTCCGACACGGGCGGCTCCATTCGCCAGCCGGCGGCCTTCTGCGGCGTGGCGGGGCTTAAACCCACTTACGGGCGGGTGTCGCGCTACGGGCTGGTGGCGTTCGCGTCCTCGCTCGATCAGATCGGGCCCCTCGGCCTGACGGTCGAGGATTGCGCCTTGGCGCTTTCGGTCATCGCCGGCCACGATCCCAAAGATTCCACCTGCTCAAAAAGACCGATGGAGCTTGACTTGGATTTTTTGGAAGAGGGCGTGAGGGGCATGAAGATAGGGCTTCCCAAAGAATATTTCATCGAGGGGCTCGCGCCCGAGGTGGAAAAGGGCGTCCAGGCCGCCATCAAGGTTTTTGAGAAGCTGGGCATGCAGATTCAAGACGTGTCGCTGCCGCATACCTCCTACGGCGTGGCGACCTACTACGTCATCGCTCCCAGCGAAGCCAGCGCCAATTTGGCGCGCTTCGACGGAGTGCGCTACGGCTTCAGCACCAACCGGCGAGGGGCTCCGGCCGCCGCCACCCGCGATTTGCTCGAGGACTACCTGAAAAGCCGGGGCGGGGGCTTCGGCTCGGAGGTCAAACGGCGGATCATGCTGGGAACCCATGCCCTGAGTTCGGGCTACTACGAAGCCTATTACGGCAAGGCGCAGCGGGTGCGCACGCTTTTAGTCCGGGAGTTCGAGGAAGTTTTTAAGCAGGTGGACGCGATATTGACCCCCACCGCTCCCACTCCGGCTTTCCGCCTGGGGGAGAAGGAGGGCGATCCCCTGCAGATGTACCTGGGCGACGTTTTCACCATCCCCTGCAACATGGCGGGCCATTGCGGGATTTCCCTGCCCTGCCCCGGCGAGGGACTTCCGGTCGGCGCGCAGCTTATGGGAAAGCCTTTTTGCGAGCGCGAGCTTCTTAAGATCGCGCGCAACTACGAGAAGGAGGCTCCGTGGAAACCAAGAAAGCCGGCGATGGCGTAGGCGCCCCCGCCGAGGAGTTTTCGGCCGGCGGCGTGGTCTTGGACGAGCGCCGCGTTCTGCTCGTGTTGGTGCGCAACCTGCGGGGCGAGAAGGTGTGGACGTTTCCCAAAGGGCACGTCGAGCCGGGAGAGACTCCCCGCCAGGCGGCCCTGCGCGAGGTGGAGGAGGAGACGGGCTACCGCTGCCACATCTTGCGGCCCCTGTCGGAAGTGAACTACGCTTTCCAGCGGCAGGGGCGCAGGGTCCGCAAGAAGGTGCAGTGGTTTCTGATGCGCTCGGGCTGGCGAGTGGGAGACCCCGACGAGGCCGAGATTTTGGACGTGCGCTGGAGCGCCGTCTCCAAGGCGCGCGAGCTGGTGCGCTATCCGAGCGACCACCAATTGCTCGACTGCATCCAGAGCTCCGTCAAAGAACAAGATGAGCCCAGAGATATTTGAGACGGTCATCGGCCTGGAGGTCCACATTCAATTGGGGACCGAAAGCAAGCTTTTTTGCGCCTGCTCGGCCAGGAGCTTCGGCGCCGCGGCCAACTCCAACGTCTGCCCGGTGTGCACGGGCCAGCCCGGCGCCCTGCCGGCGCTCAACCGGCGGGCGGTTCAACTGGCGATCCGGGCGGCTTTGGCGCTCGATTGCCGGGTCGCGCCGCGCTCGGTGTTCGCCCGGAAAAACTATTTTTATCCCGACCTCCCCAAGGGCTATCAAATTTCGCAGTTCGAGCATCCTTACGGCCTGGGCGGCGCGCTGGAAATCGAAGCGGACGGCCGGGTCAAGAAAATCAATTTGGAAAGAATTCACATGGAGGAGGACGCCGGAAAGCTGATGCACGACATCGGCGGCGAGAAGCTCGACGGCTCCTTGGTGGACTTAAACCGCGCCGGCGTGCCGCTCATCGAGATAGTCTCCAAACCCGACTTGGGAGCGCCCGCGGAGGCCTACCAATACCTGACGACCTTAAAGACGGTGCTCCAGTACGTCGAGGTTTCCAAGTGCGATATGGAAAAGGGCGAGATGCGCTGCGACGCCAACGTCTCCCTCAGGCCCAAGGAAAACCACGGCGGCCGCCTGGGCGTGAAAGTCGAGGTCAAAAATTTAAACTCCTTTAAGGCCGTGCAGTCGGCGCTGGAATACGAGATCGAGCGCCAGGCCAAGGTGCTGGGCTCGGGCGGCCGGGTGGCGCAGGAAACCCGGTTATGGGACGCGGATCTGCGCCAGACCCGCTGCATGCGCTCCAAGGAAGAGGCCCACGATTACCGCTATTTTCCCGAGCCGGATTTGCCGCCCCTGGCCATCTCCGCAAAGTGGGTGGAGGAGGTCCGCGCCGAGCTGCCGGAGCTGCCCCAGGCCCGCCGCCGCAGGCTGCGCGAGGAATACGGGCTATCCGCCTACGACATCGGCGTGCTGACGGCGCAGAGGGCTTTGGCGGATTATTTTGAGCGCGGCATGCGCTCCCAGACGCCGCCGCCGAGCGCGAAGCTGCTCTCCAACTGGATCACGACCGAGCTGTTGGGCCGCTTGAACGCCGGCAATCTGGAGGTGGCTCAAAGCCCGGTTTCGACCGAGAATCTCGCCGCGTTGACGGCCCTCATCGAAAACGGGAGCATCTCCGGCAAAATGGCCAAGGAAGTTTTCGGCCGGATGTGGAGCACCGGCCGCGCGGCCGGGGACATCGTCGCGGAGGCGGGCCTGTCGCAGGTGTCCGATGACGGTCTGTTGCGGCAGTGGATTGAGACGGCCATCCGCGAGAATGAGAAAGCGGCCGCGGACGTGCGCGGCGGCAAAACCCGCGCCGTCGCCGCCATCGTGGGGGCCGTCATGCGGGAGTCCCGGGGCAAGGCCAACCCGGCCAAAGTCAACCAGTTGATTTTGGAAATATTGAAGTGAGGCCGCCGCTCGTCGCCGCGGCGGAGAAAATATGAGAAAATTCATCGTCAAAATTTTGTGGATGGCGGCCGCGGCGCCCGGCCTTTTGAGTGGAGCGAGGCTGGAGGCCTATGACCGGATATCCGTCCTGCCGGCCGTCGAAGGGCGCAAGGAGATGCAGCGCCCATCGGCGGTGGCCGCCGCTTTCGGCCGCGTTTACGTGTTTGACGAGGACCGCCAAGCCCTTTTGATTTACACCGATGAGGGGCAATTGGTGCGCATGACGGGCAAGGGGGGGAAAGAGAGCGGCGCTTTTTCCTCGGTGAAAGGCTTGAGCCCGGGCCCGGACAACACCCTGTATGCGGCCGACACTGGAAATTCCCGCGTCCAGATTTTCGACGCGGAGGGCCAGTTTTTGAGCGCCTTCGGCAGCGCCGGCAAAAAGCCGGGGCAGATGCGCTCTCCCCAAGGCGTGGCCGCCTGTCCAGACGGGCGGGTGTATGTGGCGGACACCGGCAACTCCCGCGTGCAGGTGTTTTCTCCGGAGGGAATTTTTCTATTCGTGTTCCCCTCCGCGGGCGGAGATGAAGCGCCGGAGTCTCCGGGCAAAATCACCTGCGACTTGTCCGGGATGATCCACGTGTTGGATTCCGGCCGCGGGCGCGTCGTCAAATACGGCCCGGACGGGAAATATCTCGGCGCGGCGCAGTTGGGGGCCGATAGTTTCGCGGTGGATGATTACGGTTTTCTTTACACGCTCAAAAACAAGGCGGGCAAGGTGGAGGAGTACGGACCCAAGCGCAATTCCTTGGGAGAGTTCGGGTCCGCGGGCAAAGGCGCCGGCCAATACAATCGTCCCGAAGACATCGCCGTCGCGGGCGGGGTCATCTACGTCGCCGACACCGGCAACAAAAGAATCCAGCGCATCGCCGTGGAAAACGCCGCCAAGACCGATAAGCTCAGGCCCGCTTCCACGCGGGCGACCATTCTGGTCGGCCGGCCGGACCGCCGCTGGCAGTATACCGTCAGCTTGCTGTCTCCGGCGTCCGAAAACCGCTTGGCGGGTTATTTGCCGCAGTCCTCCGAGGTGGCCATTTTTGGAGAAGGGGGCGTCCTCGCGCAGCGTTTTGGAGGCAAAGGCGAAGCCGCAGGCAGGATCGGGAAGGCGTCCGCGGTCGCCTATCATGCCGAGCACGGCTTCTACGTGGCCGACGCGGCCAACAACCGCGTGCAGAGATTCAACTCCTTCGGCTCGCCGGCCGGCGTCATCGGCGAAAAAAAAGGCTGGGGCGGCCGCCGCGCGGACGGAATTTTGAGCTCCCCCGGCGGCGTCGCCGTCAACGACAAGACGCTGTATGTGGCCGACACCGGCAACTCCCGCGTGCAGGTGTTCAATCCCGAGGGCGCATTTCTTTCCGAGTTTTCGCAGATCGGCTCCTACGCGCTCAAGGAGCCCACGTCCCTTGCCTGGGACGAGGCCGGTTTTTTATGGGTCCTGGACGCCAAGCTCCAGAGGCTTTTTAAATGCGAGCCCTCCGGCAGCCTGGCGGACTCCTGGTCGCCCGGAGAAAAGGGCTGGCCGGCCGACTGGACGCTCTATGCGGCGGCCGCGGACGGCAAAGGCTACGTCTATCTTCTGGACCGCGAGCGCGGCCGCGTGCATCTGGTGGACCGCAAGGGGCGTTGGGCGGGGAGCTTTTTTTCGGCGGGTTCGGGCGAGACCGAGCTGGCGGAGCCTTCGGCCGTCGCTTTCTGGGACGGCCGCCTGGCGGCGGCCGACCCGGGGCAAAAAGTCGTGAAGGCCTATCCCTTGCGCGTCTCCGTCCCGGCGCCTTCCGGCGTTCGCTTCACGGCGGAGGAAGGCAGCGTTCATTTGGAATGGGAGGCGCCGGAATCGGGCTGGGCGGCCAAGGTCCGCGTTTACCGCGCCGCGTCGTCCGCGGGGCCCTTTGAGCTCGCCGCGGAAACGGACGCGAGCTCCTTCGACCAAGCTGATCTGAAAACGCGCACGACGTATTTTTTCCGCTTAAGCACACTCTCCACGACCGGGCAGGAGGGCCCCAAGTCCCAGGCCGTGCCGGTTTACGTTCCCGGCAGCGCCAACCGCGCCTCCATTGAAATCTCGGAGGTGAGCATCCAGGATATTTTCTCCTCCAACTATAAATCTTACGCCAAGAACCCCCTCGGCCGGCTTTGGATCGCCAACAACACGCCCGACGCCTATCCCAACGTGAAATTGAGCTTCGCGCTCAAAGGCTTCATGGACTTTCCCACCGACGTGGTTTTGAAATCGATTCCCGCCGGCGAGAAAGCCGAGGTGCCTCTCACGGCCACCTTGAGCAACCGGGTACTGGAGGTGACCGAGGACACTCCCGTTCAGACGGAGTTCAAGTTGACGTATTATGAGCAGGGCCAGGAGAAAATCCAGACGCTGACCAAGACGGTCAAGGTTTACTCCCGCAACACCATCATCTGGGACCATCCGGAGCGGCTCGTCAATTTCATCACCCCCAAGGAGCCGTCGCTTTTGGATTTCACCCGGAAAATTATTTTTGAAGGTTCCAAGGGCCTCAAGGGCGCGTCGCTCATCAACGCCAACGTTCTCACCGCGGTTCGCGTTTGGAACGCTCTGGGGGTTTTGGGAATGCAGTTTTTGGCCAACCCCACGAGCCCTTACGAAAAAGTTTCCGAGGATCCGACGCTGCCCATCGACTACGCGCAGTTTCCCACCGAAACCTTGAACCGCCGCAGCGGGCAATGCGACGACATCGTGGCGCTCATCTCCACTTTGCTGGAGGGCTTGACGGTGCCGACGGTGCTGCTGGATTATCCGGGGCATTTGGCGCTGATGTTCGGTCTCGGCGGCGGCGATCCGCTGGAAATCGGCCTGCCGGAGGACCAGATGGTCCGCTATGAGGGACAGTACTGGATTCCCTTGGAGGCGACTTTGATCAGTTCTTCTTTCGATGAGGCTCACCGCCAGGCGCTTTACAGCTACCGCAAGATGGAGCAGCTCAAGCAGGTGGCCTATGTGGAGGTGAGGAAGGCTTGGAGGGATTACGAACCGGCCACTTTGCAGGCCACGGACTGGACGGCGCCCCTTCCGGATTTCGAGAAGACCAGGACCCGCGACCACGCGGTCTTAAAGGAGCTCGTGGAGCGGCGCTACGGCTTTCTCAAGAGTTATTACCGCCGGCAAATCGAAAAGTCGCCGAAGAACACCAGGGCCATGATTCAATTGGGCCTCGTGGAGGCTGAGGCGGACAAAAATGAGGCCGCTTTGGAGCAGTTTGAAAAGGCATTGAAGAGCGAGCCCGGCAATCCGGACGCGCTCAACAACCTCGGCAACCTGGCGTTTATGAGCGGGGACTACGCCATGGCGGAGGACTACTATTCCAAGGCGAGCGGCGCCGATCCCGAGGACGCGGGCATACTGCTCAACCGCGCCCGCGCCGCGTTGAAAAGAAAAGAGCCTGCCGCGGCCCGGGAACATCTCAAGAAAGCCTTGGAACTGGACCCGACCCAGGAGATTGTGGTCGGAGCCTTGATGAAGGAGGCGCAGCCATGAAGGCACGCATTGGACGGATGAGGACGGGAACCGGCGCCGGCTGGAGCGCGGCGCTGTGCTTGGGTTTAGGTTTGGCCCTCTTGCCCGCCGCGGGCTTTGCTCAGACGCAGGCTTCCGAGACGGCGCCCGCGGCCAGAAAGGCGCGCTCGTCCCGGCGAGCTCCCGCGAAGGCGCCGGCCCAGCCGGACTCCGCTCCGAAATGGAAGAAATGGCTTCAAAATTTGGCGCACGGCTTGGAGGTCTCGCCGGTCCGCAAATACAGGTCCTCCGGCACCGACCGGGCCATCGTCGCCGCCGTTCGCGGCGCGCCGCAGCAATCGGCCGATCCCTACGCGCTGTATTGGAAAGGCCAGCGCGCTCAACTCAAGGAAGCCAAAATGCGCCAGCAAGAGCTGGAGCTTAAAGACGCCGTTCAAAAGGCTCTCGATGGCGATTTGAAAGGAGCCGTCGCGGACATTGAAAATTTCAAGACCAAATACCCCAAGAGCCCGCTCGTAAAGGACGCTCAAGAGGCCCTGGATCAACTGAAGCCTTTGGTGGAGGCGCAGGAAAAGGAACCGGCCCCGGCGGACGGCGAGTAACCGGCCGGTCTTATGTCCAAAAGCGTCAAAGCCAAGAGCAAGACCTCCTCTCCCGCATCCTCGCCTGCGCCCGCCCCCTCTAAAACGTCTTCGTTTCAGTCCGCGCCGCTTCCAGCCAACGGGGGCGAGGGAAACGGCATGACCGTGGAAGCGCTCAAAGAATCCTTCCAGGACCATCGCATGTATTCCCTGGCCAAGGACCAGTACACAGCCACCCCGCACGACAACTTCATGACTCTATCGCTCGCGGTGCGGGACCGGATGATAGGGAAGTGGATACGGACGCAGCAGAAGTACCATAAGCAGAATCTCAAAAGGGTCTATTATTTATCGATGGAGTTTCTCATCGGCAAGCTGCTGCGCTCGAGCATCCTCAATCTCGGGCTGGAGCCGCAGGCGCGCCGGATGCTTGAGGCTTACGGCCTTGAGTTGGACGACCTCGTCCGGGAAGAGTACGATGCCGGGCTTGGCAACGGCGGCCTCGGCCGTCTGGCCGCCTGCTTTTTGGACTCCATGGCCACTTTGGGCGTTCCCGCCAGCGGCTACGGCATCATGTACAACTACGGCATCTTCCACCAGAAGATCGTCAACGGCCAACAGGTCGAGGTCCCGGATGAATGGCTGCGACTGGGCACCCCCTGGGCGATCGAACGGCCGGAATACACGATCCGCATCCGCTTCAACGGCCGCACCCATAAATCCATGGACAAGGACGGCCGCCTCAGCGTGCAGTGGATGGACACCGACGACGTCCTCGCTATGCCTTACGATTTTCCAGTCCCCGGCTACAAGAACGACGCCGTCAATACCCTGCGCCTGTGGGCCGCGCGCGGCACCGAGGAGTTCGGCCTGGACTACTTCAACACCGGCGACTACATCAAGGCCCATGAGAATAAAATAATCTCCGAAAATATCTCGAAGGTGCTGTATCCCGTCGACACGTTTTCGGGGGGGATGGAGCTGCGGCTCAAGCAGGAATACTTCTTCAGCGCCGCTTCGCTGGCCGATATCGTGCGCCGCTTCAAGACGCACAGCGCCGACTTCCGGGACTTTCCCAAGAAGGTCGCCATCCAACTCAACGACACCCACCCCTCGCTCGCCATTCCCGAACTGATGCGCATTTTATTGGACGAGGAGCGGATGGAATGGGACGACGCCTGGCGGGCGACGGTGGACACTTTCGCCTACACCAACCACACTTTGCTGCCGGAAGCGCTGGAGACTTGGACCATTCCCCTGCTGGGCAGGCTGCTGCCCCGCCACCTCGAGATCATCTATGAAATCAACGCCCGCTTCCTGCGCGAGGTGGCCAATGAATTTCCCGGCGACGCGGATCGCCTGCGCCGCATGTCGATCATCGAAGAGGGCGAGCCCAAGCGCCTGCGCATGGCCCATCTTTCTGTCGCGGGAAGCCACTCGATCAACGGGGTGAGCGCCTTGCACTCGGAGCTGGTCAAAAGCGACCTGTTCCGCGACTTCCACGACTTATGGCCGGAGCGCTTCAACAACAAGACCAATGGGGTCACGCCGCGCCGTTGGATTTTGGAATCCAATCCGCGCCTGAGCCGCCTCCTCGATGAGACGATCGGCGAGCGCTGGCCGACGGATCTTCTGAAGCTTAAAGGGCTGCTTGCAAGGCGCGATGACGCCGCTTTCCTGGAGAGGTGGCGGCGGATCAAGCGCGACAATAAATCCGATCTGGCTGGTTTCTTGGAGAAGAAATGGGCCTTCAAGACGGCCCCCGACTCGCTCTTCGACATCCAGGTCAAGCGCGTCCACGAATACAAGCGCCAGCTTCTGTTCGCTTTTTACCTGATTCATAAGTATCTGGACATCAAACACAGCCCCAACAAGGAGCACGTGCCCAGGACCGCCATGTTCGGCGGCAAGGCGGCGCCCGGCTACGGCATGGCCAAGCTCATCATCAAGTTCATCAACTCGGTGGGCGGCGTGATCAACGGAGATAAGCGCGCCCGCGGCCTGCTGCGTGTGCTGTTCCTGGAGGATTACAGGGTCTCTCTGGCCCAGCGCATCGTCGGCGCCTGCGACCTCTCGGAGCAGATCTCGACCGCCGGCACCGAGGCCTCCGGCACCGGCTGCATGAAGTTCATGATGAACGGCGCCCTCACGATCGGCACTTTGGACGGCGCCAATATCGAGATACGGGAGGAGGCCGGCGCGGAGCACTTCTTCGCCTTCGGGCTCAAGACCGGCGAGGTGGTCAATCTGAGGCAGGAGGGCTACCGCCCGCGGGAATTCGTGGACCGCTCCCCCGCGCTGGCCGAGGTCATCGGGCTCATCCAATCCGATTTCTTTTCCCAGGTCGAGCCCGGCCTCTTCAAACCCATCTTGGAGTCGCTGTTAAACCATGACCCCTTCATGGTCCTCGCCGATTTCGACGACTACCTCCGCGCCCAAGACGAAGTCGAGAAGCGCTACCTGGACCCGGCCGCCTGGACGAGGAGCTCCCTCATCAACGCCGCCAACAGCGGCAAATTCTCCTCCGACCGCACCATCGCCGAATACGCCCGCGAAATCTGGCAAGTCCCGCTGGGCGCCTGACAGCGCAAATTTCCTAAATTATGGTCAGGCCTGTCGCAACGCAAGACCTGACCCCAAGCTTTCGATCTATTTCTTGTAGGGAAGCTGCTGCAGTGTAATCTGGCGGGCCAAGGACTCAAACTCGGGATCTTTGTGGACAAGGCTGGCCTTAAGATGTTCGGCCGTGGCCGCGATCCAAGCGTCGGCGACGGATAGTTTCGTCGTGGATTTGATGCGGGCGGCGGTGAGAGCCAAAGCTTCGTCGCTCTCGACCACTTGGAGGGGGAGTTGCTTGAGCTCCAAAAAACCGCGGCGGGCGGCGATTTCTCCTTGCTCCTGCTGAAGGATGTAAAAATACTCCATCATCGACATGAAAGAAATATAGACGCGTCCCTTGGGGCCCGCGTCTCTCAATAACCTGTCTACAACCCCGGCGCCCGGCTCATTTTCCTTTAGGCAGAATAGGGCGGAAGTGTCCAGAACCCAAGTCTCAGATTTTTCTGGCATCCGCGCGGCGGGAACGCAGCAAAGCTTCGGTCAATTTGGAGCCCTGGGCAGAGGCCCGAAAGGCGCGGATGGGGTCTGAGGATATGGGGAGCACATAGATGACGCTTCCATCTTCCACCCATTCCAGCTTCTGGCCGGGCTTGAGCTTGAAAGCCTTCCGGATCCTCGCGGGGACTGCGGTCTGGCCCCGCTCCGTCAAAGTCGTTTCCATGCCCATACTGTTATTTTAGCAGCAACAAATAAATATGTCAAGCTTTTTATTAATACTAGCATGTCACGCTTGGCGGCGGGGATTTGTCCGGATTTTCCCCAACTCCGGGACGCACCCTGAATTCAAAGGAAAAAATTTGACTGGGGGCCTGTGCGGGGATTCCCTCCGGCCGGTCGCAGAGTTCCCGGCACTGGGCGCACCGGAGGCGCATGTTCCGA
>MGUX01000037.1 GCA_001800185.1 Elusimicrobia bacterium RIFCSPLOWO2_12_FULL_59_9 | reverse complement strand
ATCTCGATCGCGGAAATTGCCCCGTGAAAAATTATAACTTCCTATGGATATGCCTCTCTCACCGAGATAAATCAAAAGCCGGCAAGAATTCTATCTTGTTTCGGCTCGGCAAGTCAATACTCCGCTTCGCCTTGCGAATCCCGGACTAAAAAAATCCTGCGCCCACCAGGAGTCGAACCTGGATCTAAAGCTTCGCAGGCTTCCACTCTATCCGTTGAGCTATGGGCGCATGAACACCGGCGGAATACTCATTCTAACAAATTTGCTAGAATGACGCCATCTCTCCCATGGAGCGCGGCCGCTAATGCTGGAACCTTATTTGGCTTATCTGGACGAGGGCATCGTGGTGATGCACCCGGCCACCGGCGAAATTGAAATGAATCCGAACATGGCGCTTTGGCTCGGCCGCCGCGAAACCCGCATCAAGGATATCCTTTGGCCGGACTTCATCAACCATGTATTTCCGGTGGGAGATTATAAGGTGCTCAGTTCGCTCAAAGCCCAGCTTCCGGTTTTCAAAAGCGAGCTCGTCCTCTACGGCAAGAACCAGACCGCCTTCCCGGTCCAAGTGACTCTTCTTCCGGATTCGCACGTCACAGGCCACGGCCAAACCTGCATGATCGTCAAAGACGTTTCATCCGAGAGAAAGCTCAATGCCTTAAAATAGGATTACCTGGATCTGGTCTCGCATGAGCTGCGCACCCCCTTGACGGCGGCCAAATCCACCGCCGACACCTTGCGCGTGCTCCGGCAGAACGCCGTCCAAGAGCAGGAAATCGAGCTTTTAAACATTCTTCAAAGAACCCTTTCCGGCATGAGCACATTGCTCAACAACCTTCTGGATTTGTCGAAATTGGAGGCGGGCAAAATGACGATGAAGCGCGCCGCCATCCAAGTGGACCGGCTGGCGCGGGACATCCTGGCGTATTTCCGCCCCGAGGCCAACCTGAAGCAGGTTTTTCTCGGAACGGATATCGGCGAGCCCCTGCCTCTGGTATACGCCGACCCCATACGAATCGAGCAGGTGCTTTCAAACCTCATCAGCAACGCGCTCAAACACACGCCCGAGCAGGGACAGGTGGAAGTCGGCGTCCACCCGCTGACGGACGGCGGCGGCGTCCGAATTTCCGTTAAGGACACCGGAAAAGGCATCGCTCCCGAAAATCTGCCCAGATTGTTCGACCGGTTTTACCAAGTCTCCCAGCGCGGCGGGGCGGGCGAGCTGGGGACGGGGCTGGGGCTGAGCCTTTCCCAGCAAATCGCGCGCCTGCACGGCTCCGCCATCGAGGTGGAAAGCAAGCTCGGCCAGGGAAGCCATTTTTATTTTTCCTTGAGGCCCTTCAGCTACCGCCTGCATTTAAGCGAATCCTTTAAAGAAGCCGTCAACAATTTGAGCAAGGAGGATCCCGATCTGACCCTCGCCGTGGTGAAGGTCAGCGTGGGCAAAAACGGCGCCGGCGAGGCGGAACTGGAAAAGGCGCTGCAAAAAATTCTCCGCCGGCCCTCGGACTTCGCGTCCCGGATAGAGGCGCAAAAATGCCTGGTCGTCTTCGCCTACGCCCCGGAGCGGGGCATGCGCAAGATTCTCAGCCGGATTCGGGAAGTCTTCAAAAAGAATTTCAGCGCCGAAATCCGCAGCGCGGCGGCGCGCTTCCCCGCGGACGGCGGCCGCTGCGAGGATTTGGTCGACCGCTGCCTCAAAAAACTGCGCCTGAAGCCGCTGCAGAAAACGGGAGGCTGAAACCGATATGCCGCAAGAAGGCAAGAAAATAATTTTGATCGCGGACGATTCCAAAGACATCCTGCTGGTTCTTCAAATCCGCCTGGAAACAGCCGGGTATAAAGTCCTCACCGCCGGCGACGGAAAAGCGGCCTGGGAGACGCTTCAAAAGACGAAACCGGATTTGGCGATTTTGGACATCCAAATGCCTTATCTCAACGGCTGGGAGGTTTGCAGGAAAATCCGCCAGGACCGCGGTCTGGGAAGCCTCCCCGTCATCATCTTGACGGCCAAATCCCAAAACCAGGACGAGCTCATGAGTTATGAATGCGGGGCGGACCGCTACATATCCAAGCCTTTCGACGACGCCGACTTGCTCAAGGCCATCAAAGAATTGGAGGGCGCTTGAGGCCGCGGCGCTAGAGCATGCTCGCCAACCCCAGAGCCCCCCAAAAGCTGCTGACCCAGGTCCTTATGCGCCAAGGCGTGCTGTCGGAAGACCTGCTCAAAAATCTCCTGCATGAAAAAGGCCGCGACGGGCTGTGGCTGGAGGATCTCCTAAACCGCTCCAAAATCCTCACCCCGGACCAGCTCGAAAAGATGCTGGAGAGGCACTACGCCGTTCCGTATCTGGCCCTGTCCAAAATCAAAGTCGGCACCGAGGTTTTAAGAATCCTGCCCTGGGATTTCATGTGCCAGCACCTCCTCGTTCCCATCGATTTGAACAAAAGCGAGCTCATGGTGGTGATGGCCAACCCTTCGGACCGGGAAGCCCTGGCCTGGATTCTGGCCAATACGGGCTACCAAGTCCGCACCCGGGTGAGCACCGAAAAAGAAATCCTTCTTTTCTTGGACCGCCATGAGGAGTTGATCCAGGGCAAGCTAAAAAAAGAAACGTTGATAGCCGCCGAGGACATCTTGAAGGTCCAGGCGGGCGACCACGAACCCAGCCCGCAGGACCTCGCCGATGAAAAATCCCCGATGGTGCGCTTCGTGCACCAAATCCTGTCGCATGCGACCCGGGCCGGCGTCAGCGACGTTCACGTAGAGCCCATTTCCGAGCATGAAGGCGTCATCCGCTTCCGCATCGACGGAATGCTGAGGGTGGTGTCGAAAATCCCGCTGCGCGCCCTGCTGCTTTTGACTTCCTGCGTCAAAGTGATGAGCAAGATGGACATCACCGAGAAGCGCCTGCCCCAGGACGGCCAGTTCCGCTCCCTCGTCGAAGGCCGCGCCGCGGACTGCCGGGCCAGCACGTTGCCCGGCAAATACGGCGAAAAAGTCGTCATCCGCCTGCTCAACCGCCAGGATACGCCTTTGAGGCTCGAGGACCTGGGCTTTGAGGAGCAAAGCCTTCGCATCCTGCGGGAATGGCTCGACAAGCCCTATGGGATGATCCTCGTAACGGGCCCCACCGGCAGCGGAAAAACGACCACCCTCTACGCCGCCATCCAGACTATCCGCTCCCCCGACAAGAACATCATCACGCTGGAAAATCCCATCGAGATAGACTTCGCCTCCGCCTCCGGAAGCGAGGGGAGCGTCACGCAGGTTCAGATCAATGACAAGGTCGGGTTGACCTTTTCGGTGGCCTTGCGCTCCACCCTCCGCCAAGATCCGGACGTGATTCTGGTGGGAGAGATACGCGACAAAGAAACCGCAGAAATCGCCATGAGCTCGGCCAACACGGGCCACTTGGTGCTTTCCACGCTCCACACCAACGACTCGATCGAGTCTTTGTCCCGGCTGCTGGATTTGGACGTCGAGCCGTTTTTAATCGGCACCTCCCTGATCGGCGTGGCCTGCCAGCGTCTGCTGCGCAGGCTTTGCCCCGATTGCCGCCAAAGCTACCGCGCGCCTCAAAAGCTCAAAGAAAGCCTCTGCGCCCAAACCGGAATCCGGCCGGAAGATATCGAATTTTTCAGGGCCAAAGGCTGCGAGGCCTGCGGCAACACGGGCTATCGGGGCCGCATCGCGGTCGCAGAAATGTTCGAGCTCGACGACGAAACCCGCGAGTTGATTCTCAACCGCCGGCCGAGCGGCGACGTCCGCAAGCACTGGCGGGCGTTGGGCGCCAAAACGCTGCGTGAGAACGCAATGCGGGCCGTCGCCATGGGAAAAACAACGATGGCCGAGGTATTGAGGTTGTTTTCTTAATAAGTATGGACGCCAGCGTTAAGATCAAACGGACGGCCCTAGCCCTCGGCATCCTCTTGCTGCTATGGTCCGGGGTGGCCGCCTCGCGCCGGCTTTTGGCCCGGCGCATCCCGGAGCTTTCGTTGAATCTAAAGACCATGGGCGCAAACCGGGCCCCGGTCCATATCATCGAATTCAGCGATTTTCAATGCAGCCACTGCAAACGGGCGCAGGAGCCTCTCAAAAAATTGCGGGAAACCTATGGCGAAAAGGCCCGGCTTACCTTTAAGCATTATCCGTTGGGAAATATGCATCCCAACGCCCGTGCGGCCAGCCTCGCGGCCGAGTGCGCCCATGCCCAGGGGAAATTCTGGGCCTACCACGATCTGCTTTTCGATACCCAGGAATTATGGGCGATTCAAAAGGACGCCTCGGCCTATTTCCTCGGCCTGGCTGACCGAGCCGCGCTCAACGCCGAGGAATTTAAAAACTGCCTGAAGGACCCGAAAATGGACGAGCGCGTCCAGCGGGATATCGACGAAGGAGACGCGCGCCAAATCAATTCCACACCCACCTTTTTCCTCAACGAGAAGCGTCTGGTCGGCACATCCCAGATGCTTCGAAACGCGGCTCAAATGATGGAAGCCTACTCCGATGAACAAAAAAAATAGGAAGCAGGAAGCGCCGGATCCGAAAATCTCCGCGTTAAAGACCCACGGCCCCCTGGCGGCCCGCTTGATCGTGGGCGCGATATTCGCGGTCTCCGGCTACGCCAAACTCGTGCACCCGGTGGAAAACTTCGCCGCGGCCATAGAGTCTTACTATATTCTTGACGCGTCTTACGTTTTTTTCGTCGCCCTCTGGCTTCCATGGCTGGAGATCATCGTGGGGGCTTATCTTCTGACGGGACTTTTCACCAAGCTGAGCGGCTCGGGCGCCGCTCTGTTTTCAACGGCTTTCCTGGGCCTGCACCTGCGAAGCATGGCCAAAGGCATCTATACGGAAGACTGCGGCTGTTTTGGAAGTTTCGGACCGCATCTGAACTCATGGCAAATGGCGGTCTTTAACGGGATTCTGCTGGCGCTCTCTGTGTGGGTCGTTTATTTTCCCCCAGGCCGATGGAGCCTGGACGACTGGACTGCAAAACCGTTGCCCCGACCACTCGATCACTCGACCACTCCACCACTTGCCCCCTAGACCACTCGACCCTTTGAGCACTTTATCACTCTACCACTTTACCACTTGGCCCTGATCACTTGACCACTCGCCCCCACGACCACCCGCTCCTGACCTCTCCCGCCGGCCGTTGGCTGCGCATCGTCTTTGTCGCGGTGCTCTGCGCCTGGGTGGTCCGCGCTTTCGTCGCCGAAAGCATTTACAACGCCTCCGCCTCCATGGAAAAAACCTTGCCGGCGGGCACCCACGCGGTTTTGGACAAAATTTCGTTGCGACTGCGCAGTCCCCGCCGCGGAGACATCGTAGTATTCCCATCGCCGCTGGGCGAGACCAAGGACATGATTAAACGCGTCATCGGGGTCGAAGGGGACGCCGTTGAATTGCGGGCCAAAAACGTTTACATTAACGGCCGGATTCTCAGTGAGCCTTACGCGCGGCATTCCCGGGCTGATGAACGCCTCGAGGGCGACGATCTGGGGCCGATGGTGGTTCCGGAGGATTGCCTTTTTGTGCTCGGGGACAACCGGGACGTCTCAAATGATTCCAGCGTGTGGCGCGACCCCAAAACCGGCGAAAGAATCTATTTCGTCAAAATCTCATCGGTTAAAGGCATCCTCAGGGGCTTTTTCCATTGACCCGCCCACTCGACGACTCGCCCACTCGACCACTGATCACTGATCACTGATCACTTGCTCGCCCTATCCTTTTTTCCCATAGGGATACCACCACGGTTTGACGTTCTGTTCGAAGTCCCAGTGGACGTGCTTGGACTGCTGAAACTCCTCCAGCCCCTCCTCGCCCAATTCCCGCCCGCCCCCCGTGGCCTTGTAGCCCCCGAACGGCCCCGCGTCGTTGTCGGTCAAGGGGTCGTTGACCCAAATGGTTCCCGCCTGGACCTCTTCATAAAATTGCTTGACCTTTTTGGCGTCGTGAGTGTATAAATTGGCGCCCAGGCCGTAAACGGACTCGTTGGTCCATCGGACCGCCTCATTGAAGTCGTTAAAGGCGCGGACGGGGCAGACCGGGCCGAAGGTTTCATCGCGCATGACGGTCATGGAGTGATCCACATTGGACAAAATGGTGGGCTCGAAAAAAAAGCCTCGGGAGAGCTCTTTGGGGCGCTTGCCTCCGGTCAACAACTTGGCGCCTTTAGCGAGCGCGTTTTTGACATGCGCCTCCACCTTCTTACGGGGCATCCGTCCGATCATAGGCCCGATGTCCGTGTCCTTTTGCATGCCGTCGCCCACTTTGAGCTTTTTCGTGAATTCCACCAGCCTTTCTATAAACGGCTTGGCCACTCCCTTATGCACGTAAATTCTTTCCGCGGAGGTGCACACCTGCCCTGCGTTCAAAAAGGCGGCCCAGGCCACCGCTTTGGCGGCCACGTCCAAATCCGCGTCGGCCTCCACCACGAAGGCGTCCTTTCCCCCCAACTCCAAGTGGACCTTTTTGACCTGGTCGGCGCAAATCCTCGCCACCCTGCGGCCGGTCTCCAAGCTGCCGGTGAATGCCACCATGCTGACCCCTGGATGCTCCACCAAGCTTTGCCCGGCCGTTTCCCCGATCCCGGTGACGATATTGACGACCCCCGGCGGAAAGTGCTCAAAAACCTCGGCGAGAGCCAAAGTGCTCAACGGCGTTTGCTCGGCCGGCTTGATGACGACGGTGTTTCCGGCCGCGAGCGCCGGAGCCGCTTTCCAAGCCAGGAGCAAAACGGGATAGTTCCAAGGAATGATGCAGCCGACGACGCCGTAAGGCTCCTTTAAAACCAAGTTCAGTTGGCTGGGCTCCAGCGAGGGGATCACCCGGCCGCGCCGGTTTCTTTGAAGCTCGGCATAATAATCAAAACAACTGGCGGACCAGCTCATTTCATCCAAGTTTTCCCTCAAAGGCTTGCCTCCTTCGAGCGTGAGCAGGGTCGCCAAATGATTGCTCTTGTCGCGAATCTTGCGGGCCGCCTCATGCAAGAGCTCCGCTTTTTCGTGCGCCATCGTTTTGGACCAAAGGGCGAAGGCCGCGCGCGCGGCCTCCACGGCTTGGCTCACTTGAGCGCGCGTCGCGTCGGGAACCTCATCGATGACCTCTTCGGTGGCCGGATTGACTACCTTCAAAGTTCCGGCTTTGCCGGCGACCCATTCACCGTTGATCCACATTGATTTCATGAATTATTTCCCTCCACGGCCAAGCCCATAACCCTGTTTTTTATCATACCAATTTTGTTACAGTTTTGAGGATGCCGACCAAGTCGGGCTCCCAACGGAAGCGGACAGCACTCCTCCTGCTGCTGGCGCTGACGGGCTGCGCGCTGCGGGTGCCGGTGCGCCAACTCCGGCTGCCGGACAAACTGCCCCCCGAGGAACTCGGCGCTCTCAGGGCCATCTACCTGGTGCTGCGGCTCGCCGACGCTGAAACGGCCTCCCCGGATAAGCTTTCGCGCGCCGTCGCCCTCGCCGCTGAAATCCGCCGCGCTCTGGAGGGACCATCGAGCCGGGTGGTCGCCTATCAAATCACCGCTTCCGATGAGCCGGCCGATTATTTCATCGAACAGAGCTCCGCGACCGGCGTGCTTTGGCTCAACCTGCCCGCGACCGAACCTGATCCGCCGCCGCAGGAGGTCGACGCCTCCACCGCGACCGCATCGGCCCGTCCGGTGGAAGCTTCGCTAAAAGCGCCCTACCACTTTTATGCCGAGCCCGGCCACCGCCTAATATTGAAAGATTCGGTGAGCGCCGCTCATAAATCCACCAGCACCGCGGAAAACCAAAGAGCGTTGGCCCGCCTGCTGGCGGCGAACCTCGCCAAGGACTTGGCCGTCCATCCGATGACCCTCCACCGGGTCGTTGAAGAAGGCGGGGAGCCGGAGCTTAAAGAGGCCTACCAAGCCGCCAAAGAACAGCGCTGGCCCGCCGCCGTAACCCTCTGGAAAAAAGTTTCCACGGCGCTGTCCGACGATTGGACGCCGCTCTACAATCTGGGCGTGGCCCAGGAAAAGGAAGGGCGTTTCGACCTGGCGCAAGAATATTACGCGATGGCGCTGGAACGCGAAAACTCCAAATCGCGGCCCAGAAAATCGACCCTCCGCAGGCTTAGGAATATATTGGCGACTTTGAACCGCCTGGCCCCGTCTTCGCTGGAGCCTGCCAAAGGGGGCGCGGCGCATATTCCGGCATGGTTGAGGCAAAAAATGGCCGTCCTTCCCATGTCCAACGAAACCGTCGATATCGAGGCCCCGCAGGTCGTCCGCGCCAAACTCCATCAGGCTCTGGCCTCCCGCGGCTACCGCGTTCTGCCCCTTCAAGAGGTTGACGAAAAACTCAAGGAAATCGGCTTGACCGACGGCGGGCAATTGAAAGCCTATTCAACCCAAGAGATTGCCAAGGCCCTGGACGCGGAGCTTCTTTTCTACAGCCGCCTCATGGATTTTCGCGTCATTCCACTGGGCATTTACTATGAGCGCGTGGTGCAAGCGCATTTTACTTTGACTGCCGCCGCGTCTCGGACGCTTCATGGTACCCGGAGCACTGCGCAGGGTGCCGCGGATACGGGCGACGTGGTCTTGGACTGGGAGGAAAAGGTTCAATATCAATCCGTCAGCGAGCCCAAAAAATGGGCCGAGGCCCTCGCTTGGCAGATTCTCGAGCGCCAAGTGAGCAAGATTCTCAAGGTGCAGCTCAAGGAGGAAACGGAGATTTTAGTCCTCAAATGCGTCAACAAGCTGCCGGCCTATTTCAACCCATGAACCGGCTTTCTTTTCGCGGCGCCAAAAGCACCCAACTCCTTGGGCTTGCCGCGTTTTTCATCATTGCGGCGGTCGCGCTCCCATGGGGCGGCCTCGCGGACCGTTTCTATCGGGGGCAAATCGAGGAAAGGGCCTTGGACGCGTGGGTCTACAAGTTCCGTCAACACCCCTTACGCTACCTGGACGTTTACTTCTCCAATCCCCCGAACCGCTACGTCGGCTTCCCCGTCGTATGGGAAATAGACCATCCCTCCACGGACGTTTCCTACGCGGAGGGAATTCCGAGCAAAAAGATAATTTGGTCGAACGAAAGCCAGGTCCCCACGACCAGCCATTCAAAAAGAAGCATCCGAGCGGTCGCGCGCGTTCGCTGGGTGTATGAGGGCGCCGTTTTGCTTGAGTATCTGGGGAGGAGGTGAGAAGCATGGTCAAAAAAGTGTCTCGTTCCGAGGAGGAGTGGCGCAAATTGCTCGCGCCCGAAGAGTTTCAGGTCTGCCGGAAAAAAGGGACCGAGAGGGCTTTCAGCGGCAAGTACCACGACTGCAAGGACCCCGGAATCTACCGGTGCGCCTGCTGCGGCGCGGATCTCTTCAGCTCCGAAACCAAGTTCGACTCCGGGACCGGGTGGCCGAGCTTTTGGGATCCATTGGCCGCCGAGAACGTCCTCATGCTGGAAGACGACGGCTTCTGGATGAAGAGGACGGAGGTGACCTGCGCCGCCTGCGACGCCCATCTCGGCCATGTATTCGACGACGGACCCGCCCCAACGGGCCAACGCTACTGCATCAACTCCGCGGCTCTGAAACTTGCCGGCAAAAAATGAAGACGTCGGCTCCGGGTCATTTCTGGATAATCGCCTGTTCGGGCGGGCTGAGAACCCGGAGGAGGAGCTTTGCCATGCGGTCCCAAAAGTCGGGGACAAGCTTGATCAAGCGCTTGTAGTACGCCTGCCCGCGCGGCGTCAGGACCCAGGTTTCATCGTCGAAAAGCTTGCGGTCATCTTTCTTGAGCGGCAGCGACTGGAAAAAGGAGACGAGCACGACGCGCGCTTCAAGAATATCTCTTTTGTCATTGCAGGCGACGCGCCGGGAACCCTCCAGGCACTCCACCGCCAGGAAATGCCTTTGCTCGTCCATATACCGCAGGGCCAGAGTCCTGGCGTCCTTGAAAAACCTCCCTTCCGGAGCCGATTCCACTTCGACCATATGCGCGTGCAATATCTCTTTAAATCCACGGTCGGCTATTTTCCAACACTTCGGATTTTTAACGCAGGCGTCCATATCCGCGGTGGAATAAAAGGGAAGAGACTTCTTCTTTCCGCTGGCGGCGAAAACCGAAACACAGCTTTCCGACGCAAGGAGAGACGCCAAGAAAGCGGCCGCCAAAAAGGTTCGGAACATTGTGTTGAGTCCCGGCCGCTTCTCAACCGGAAGGCGGCGGCAGGAGTTTTTGAATCTTTTCGATCAGTTGCTGGTTTCTATAGGGCTTTTTCAGAAAATCGTCGGCCCCGGCGGCAAAGGCTTTCTCGGCGTCCCCCATCAACGGAAGGGCCGTGAGAACCAGAACCGGAACATGCTTCGTATTTTCACGCTGCTTGAGGATTTTGCAGGTTTCATAACCGTCCATCTTCGGAAGCATGAGGTCCAGGATAATCAGGTCCGGCGGGTCCGATTTCGCTTTTTCAATGCCATCGGGTCCGTTGGCCGCCAGGACGACCGCAAAGTTTTCCTGCGAGAGGCGGATCTCGATGCCGGTGGCGATATCCGGGTCGTCCTCGATGACCAAAATCTTCCTTTGTTTCTCCCGCCTGCTGAAAATGGAACGCAACATGCCCATGATGGAATCTCCGGCGTCAATGCCCAGCGAGCGTCCCTGTTTCCCGGGGCCTGCGCTCGCTTTTCCCCGCCAGCAAATCGCCTATGGCCTCCAGCAGGTCTTCGTTCTTGAAGGGCTTGGTCATGTAGCGGTCGGCGCCCGCGTTTAGGCCTTTTTCGATGTCCTCCCGCTGCGCCTTCGCCGACAACATAAGTATCGGAATGCCTTTGGCGCCGCCGCTGGATTTGAGTTCCCGGCAAAGCCGGCATCCATCGATTCCAGGAAGAATGGCGTCCATGATGATCAGGTCCGGCGGACTCTGGCGGAGTTGAGCCTCGACTTGATCTCCCCGGCTTAAAGACTCCACGCGGAAATTCCGGAGCCGCAAGGCGAGTTCGATGCTCGCCCGGATATCCTCGTCGTCATCCACAATCAGTATTTTTCTCGTTTCCAGCGAAGGCGGCTCCGCGGCGGAAGGCGTCCATAAATCGCCGTCGTCCTCAATGGAAGCGCTTTGAAACGCCGGGACCAGGTCGTTGAGCATCCCTAAAACCTGCTGCAATTTAAACGGTTTAGGAAGAATCACGGTTGGGGATTTTGATCCGGCGGGAATATCCTTGGACCGCACCGACAGGAAAACGACGGGAGCGCCGGGCTTGGCCGTGCGGATGGCCTGAGTCAGCGTTTCCGCCCCGGCGGCCAACGCGGCGTCCAAGAGGGCCAACCCAAGCCGGCCTCCCTCTTCTTGAACCCATGGCAGAGCCCGCTGCGGGTCCTCAAACGCGGCGACTTCAAATCCCTTCGCCGATAGGCTGTTGGCCAGGGCCTCCCGGGCGCCCCGGTCGCCATGGACTATCAAAATGGGCCCCGAGCCAGCATCGGGCGGCTGCACCTCCAGCGGTATTTGAAAAATGAAGTTGCTTCCCTTGCCGGGCTGGCTTTCGACCCAAATGCGCCCGCAATGCTGGGAAATAATCCCCCTGCAGATGGCAAGCCCCAGGCCTATCCCTTTGCCTGAAGCCCCGCTTTCAACGTCTTCGCGAATTTGGCGGAAGCGCTCGAAAATCGCGTCGTGATATTCGGGGGCGATGCCGGGCCCGCTGTCCGACACGATGACTTGAACAAAAGCTTGGTCCTGGCGCGCGGAAACGTGAACGGTGCCGCGCGGGGGAGTGAATTTGAGGGCGTTGTGGATCAGGTTGGTCAACACCTGCTCAAGCATGCCCGGATCGGCCCAAATCGACGGCAAGGTTTCTCTCAAATCGTGCGTGAGGGCGATGCCTTTGGCCTTGGCGAGCAGCTCGATTTGGGAAAGAAGGGACCGGATCAAGCCGCTCAGGTCCACGCGCTGAAGCCGGAGCTCCGATGTCCCCGATTCCAGCTTGGACAGGTCTAGAATGCTGGTGATCATTTCATTGAGACGGATGGACCGGTTTTCTATTTTTCCGACCCAAAGCGCCTGCTCCTTGGTGAGAGGGCCCAAGGCGCCGTCGAGCAGGTTGTCGGCGATGGAGCTTATCACCGTCAAGGGCGTCCTCAAGTCGTGAGAAACCGTGGCGACGAAATTTGATTTAAGCCTGTTGAGCTCCCGCAATTCCTGATTGGCCTTGTGGAGCTCGCCGTTTAAGACGCGCAAGCGGGACTCGCTCTCTTGAAGATTCTGAGCCAGACTTTTCGTTTCCAGATATTGCCTTTGCCGCTCGACGGCGTTAAGAATGGAAAGAACCAGGCGGCTGGGGGTCATATGGACTTTGACCAGATAATCCCGCGCTCCCGCGCGGACGGCTTTGACGGCCAGCTTTTCGTCATCGAGACCGGTGAGGATGATGGCGGGAACTTCGGGAAAACCGCCGTGGAGGCGGGAGAACGTTTCAAAACCCCGGCTGTCGGGAAGTGTGAGGTCCAGCAAGACCGCGTCGAAGCCGCCGGCGGCGAGGCGCTCCAGCCCCTCGGATAGGGAGGCGGCCCGCTGCAGCCGAAAGACCGGGAAGTCCGGTCCGTCGGAAGGCGATCCGGCCAGGATTCTCTCCAGAAGCCGGACGATGACCTCCTCGTCTTCGACCAGCAACACCTTGAAAAAATCGTCGGTTCTCATGGGCGCTTAGGCGACGGACACCATGCCCGAAAGCCTGCGCGGCCCCCGAACCTCCGCCGGACATTTTAAGCCTATCAAAAGAATATGGGATTGACAAGGAAATTGAAACGCGCGGATGCGTTTTACGTCCGCTTCGCAGAAATTGCTAGAATGGATTTCCCCGGTTATGATTTTCTCTCAAAACATCAAGCGGCTCCTTTCGAGAGAAAGTGCCAAGTTGTCCTTCCTTTTCGCATTTTCCTTCCTGATTCGTTTGGCGTATATCTATTCCATACGAACGCATCCCCTGTTCCGATTTCCCACCACCGACGCGGAAGCCTATGACCTATGGGCGCGCGCCATTCTCGGCGGCGATTGGCTGGGAAAGGGCGTGTTCTATCAGGACCCGTTCTATCCCTATTTCTTGGCGATTTTTTACGCTTGCTTCGGCCGGAATTTCGCGCTTTTGGCCTCCTTTCAAGCGCTTTTGGACTCCGTGGGAGTCGTCCTGCTCGTCCTATTGGGCAAGCGCTTATTTTCTTCCCGCGCCGGCTGGATCGCCGGCTTGGGAGCGGCTTTATACGGGGTTTCCGTGTTTTATGCGGGCCTGTTTGAGAAAACCTCGATCGCCCTGTTTTTCACCGTCGCGCTGCTATTGGCCTGTTGCTTCGCCGCGGAGCGGCCTCGCGCCGGAATCTATTTTGCGGCCGGCGTGGTCATGGGATTAGGGGTTCTGGTGCGCGGCAACCTATTTCTGTTTGTTCCTATGGCCTTTTTGTGGCTCGCCTGGGTTTCCGGGAATCCGCTCTCAAAGAGGCTCCTCGTGCTCGAGGCCTCTCTTGCGGCCGGCCTGGCGGCGGTGATATTGCCGTGCACCGCGCATAATTGGGCGGTGGGTCATGATTTCGTGCTGACGACTTCCGGGGCAGGCTTCAACTTTTACGTGGGAAATTCCCCGAAAAGCACCGGCTGGATCGCGGCGCCGTCGGGAGTGAGGGCGATTCCGCGCCATGAGGAGGAGGACAGCCGGCTTCTGGCTGAAAAGGCCTTGGGACGGGCTCTGAAGCCTTCCGAGGTTTCGCGGTATTGGTTCCGCGAGGGGCTTAATTTCATCGTCCGC
>MGUX01000036.1 GCA_001800185.1 Elusimicrobia bacterium RIFCSPLOWO2_12_FULL_59_9 | reverse complement strand
ACCGAAGATACGATCATCGCCGCCATGAAAGCGCTCAAGAGCCTTCCGAAGGAAACCCGGCCGCAAGTCGTCAATATGAGCTTGGGCGGCCCCGGCTCTCCCGACCACATTCTGAGCGTGACGGCCAACGAAATGATGGTCAAGGACAATATCATGATGGTGGTCGCCGCCGGCAATTCCGGGCCCAAGCCGCAGACCATCGGAACGCCCGGCAACGCGCGCTACATCCTGACGGTGACGGGGGTCAACAAGGACCGCAAAATACCCACCTTCCCGTCCCGCGGGCCCATCAAGACCGCCGATGGAAATTACATCAAGCCCGACATCTCAACCGTCGCCGGGGACGTCAATTGGAGCAAGATCGGCATGAAGAAGCGCTTGTCGATTTGGTTCCGCCGGGAATTCGGGGCGCAAGGGACGGAAAACCCGATCGTGCCTTTTTCTCCGGAAACGACGCCCAAAGAAACTCCGGCCCAAGAATCCTGCTATTACGACCCGGGGGTCATCTCCGCGCGCTCCAAGGACGACGCGGATACCGCCTGCAGTTTGGCCGGCAACGCCAAGTACCGTTTCATGACGGGCACTTCGATGGCCAGCCCTCTGGCGGCGGGCATCGACGCGGTCATCATCGGCTATCTCAACGAAAAGGGAGCGGCCTACGCCACCGCCGAAGTCAAAGCGCTGATGATGGAGACGGCGGATTCTCTGGGCGAGAAGCCCGAGGTGCAGGGCGCCGGGCTTGTCAACGGCGAAAAAATAGCGGCCGCGCTGGAGGAAAGGGTGCGCAAATCCCTTCCCGTGGGCAATATCCCGGCCATGCTGGCCCAGCAACTCAACCCCCGGCACAAAGTTTTGCTGCAAATCAAAAATCGCTTCCAAACGACCCCGCTCGGCATCCTTGACCGCAAAAACAAGCACCTGATCAACAACGACGCCGAGTTTGATTTGATGGCCGAGTCGATTGAAGCGGATTACAAGAACCTGCCTTTCTACGAGCGCTGGTGGATCGACCTTCAACTGAGAAATTCGTAAGCAAGTTGGACGGCAGGGCGGGCCCTAAGAGGACTTTTCCGGCAGTTGTTCGGCCGCCCATTGAAAGCCGGCCCCCGGCCAGATGGCGGCCCAAGCCGCCTTCTTCAGCAGATTCCAACCAAGTTTGAAGGAAGGCCCGCCGTCCGGCTTCGGGCGGCCGGCTCGGCGTTGCGTCTGGGAGCGGAGTTTCCGCAGCCGGCCGCGTTCCTGCGCCATGTCCCGCTCAAGCTGATCCAAATATCCCCGCAGCCGCTGCCTGCGGTCCTTTAAAGCCTGCCGGCTGAGCACTTGCTCGCCCAGGCGGCGCGTCTGGCGGGAAAGGCCGTTCAGGCTTGATTTTTCAACCGCCCTGTTGCGCTCCATCTTCGCGAGCTCGGCCCGCGCCGCTTGGGCTTCCTTCTCAAGCTTCTCCTTTTGGGATAAATGATATTCCCATTCTTTTTCGCGCTCGGTTTGAAGGTCATGGTACCGGCTGGACTGCTCGCGGTTCCCCTCATAGCCGAGCCATACGCGCACCCGCGCCGTGATCGACTCCAGCCCGGCCCGCTTCGGCCGGGTTTCCGCCTTGGCCTCCATCCCGCGCGAGACGGCGAATTCCGGATCCGCTGGATTTAATGGGCCGACCAAATCGGCGGCCGCGGCGACCGCTTCCCGGCCGGATCGCGCGGAAACCTCGGAATCCTCATAGGTCCCTTCCAGCCGCGTGGGATCGCCCGGACTCAGGGTGGTCGCCCGTCCGACGACTTTGGAAACGAAAATTTCCCGGGCGCCCTGGTTGAAGAAAATCTCCGGCATGGTCAGATCCACCTTCTCGTTCTCCCGGCCGTATCGTTCCATGCGGTTGAAAAATTTCTTTCCTAAAATCAGCTTTCCTCCCTTTTGCCGGCCCTTCATCTTGCCGTAAACATCCTCTCCGGGCGCCAAATTCCCCTTGATTTCGACGATCGAGGGAAACTCCGTCGGATCCATCAGAACGCGGGCCTGATCCGGAATCAACTCCAAAATATCGATCGCCCGAAGGCCTTTGCGAAACAGCCCGTCCCTCACAAGTCCGCCCTCTTGCTGGCGAGCGCGCACCTGGCCGTGAAAACCGTCGTTATTGAGATCCCGGCCGGTGAAGATTTGCACGAAGTTCTTGAAAACGCCCCTAGGAACTTCGCTCGCCAAGTTGTGCCAGTTATAGGGCATATAGCCCCAGCGGCTGGCGCTGCGGGCGCCGCTTTCCGCCCGATTGATCCTTTCCTCAAGGTAATCCCGGTGCAGCAGAATGGGCGCCTGGTTCTTTTTATTGACCCAGCGCCAAATCCTGACGTTTAGTTTTTCTTCGCCCTTGACGAGCATTTCCTGGTTGACGTCTTGAACCGCCCAAGAGGCCGAAGACGCCTTGTTGACCTTCCGCCGGCTGCGATATATTTTTAACGTCATCCCGGCCCCGGCGCCGGACTCCGGCTCGATCGCCAGGACTTTGCCCTTGACCAATACCGGCGCGCGGTCGCTTGAGCCGAAATCGATGGACAAAGGTTTGGAGGATTTCCCGATGGCCGGCGCGGCATAAATGCCGACGAAGCCTCCTTGGGCGTCCGCCAGAGGATCCAAGTCCCCCTGCGCGGGGGCCAACTTCAGCACGAGGTCATCGGAAGCGAAAAAGCGCCTCGACTTGGCGCGCGCGATGCCGTCGTTTAGAGCCGGCTCATCCTTATAAATCTCCTTGAGATAGCCGTCGCCGTCCACCGAGAAGCCGTACATCCCGTCGAGCTGGAAGTGCTGCGTGCTGTTTTTCTCCAGCTTGGCGTCCGACTTGGCCCAAAAACTTCGCGCGGCATCCACCACGGGCATAAACCCTTTTTCGTCCGCCTTCGTGATATCGGCGGGGTTGCTCCAGTCCAGCTTAAGCTTCTTGCGCCCGTTCACGGACCGGCCGTAGAGCCTGACCAACTCCCTTTCCTTGTTGATTTTCCACTCCAGGTCGGCCGTCTTGTAGAACCATCTCCGGCTGTCGGCCGCCATGGACTCTTCGTCGTCATAAGCGCGGAAAAAACGGTCGTCGTCTTCAAGAGAAAATCCATACGCCTTGGTTTTGAGCTGCAGAAATCCCTTCATGAGCATCTGGCGGCCCTGCCGGCGCGCCTCCATCTCCAGGTGAATCGCTCCCTTGCGGCCGAGTTCCACCACCTTGAAGTCGGCCGCCGCCTCGGAATGGATCAGGCTTTGCAGGGTCGGGAATTTCCCCTGAATCAAAGAGCGCTCAGACGCGGCCCGGGACTCTGAAGCCGGCTCAAAAACGTAGAGCTTGAGCTTCTGCGGGGGCATGAGCATCGCCTCCCAAGGATGCACGGCGCGGTTGAGCCCCGTGTAAGGATCGGATTCGGCGTCAAAATACAGCACCCGGCCGTCCACGCGGGCCTTCTCCAAATCCTCGAAAGTCATTTCCCGGCGGCCTTCCAAAATCACGACCGCATGCGGAGAGCCGGAATCCGGCCGCTGCATCGCTTCCACGTCATTGCGGTCCAGCCACATGCCGGTCTGGAATTTTTTGCCGTCGGGATTCCACATTTTCCAAAGCGGATTTCCCTGCCCGTCCACCGGCAGAGCCGCGTAAAGGGGGCTTAGTTTGGGAGCGTTGGCGGGATTTTTCGTCCAGTTGTCCCGCATCTGTTTGAGCATCTTGGTTTCGCGCGAGGCGGCGTAGACGTCCTGCCAATGCGCTCCCGAATAACGCAGCGCAGCCAGCTTGTCCTGGGCATATTCCACCAAAACGTCCCATATCAATAACCCGCGCCCTCCCTGCAAATAATGCTGCTCGCGCTTTAGCGCGTCCTGGACGTCGAACAAAACATCCAAATTCCGCAGATGCGTTTTCGAGGGTTTGGACCGGATCATCCACAGCAGCGATTCATCGTATTCCCGCAGGGTTTTCACGTACTCGTCGAGAGAGGCGTTTCTCTGCAGGAAGTGAGCGGCCAGTTTTTCAGGCCCCCTTTCGCCGGGCCCCAGAAGCACAAGCTCGGCGTGCAGGGCCTTGTTCATTTCCAACTTCATCTGCTGTTTTGTTTGCCACAGTTTTTCCTGCCTCCGGTAAGCCCCCTCCAACTCCGGAGGAACCCGCGTCGAACGCCAATACGAGCCGCGGATCCCCTCCAAAATCTTCAGATTTTGACCGTAGCGGGCCAGGCGGTTTTCCTGCTGCGCGTCCACGTCTTTTTTCATCCACGCCCAAAAACGCGCGAGCGAGTCCGGAGCGTTGCCGCCCTGAGGCGCGCCGACCTGCAAGGACGGCAGCAGCTTGTCGAGCCGGCCCCGCACTTTCCGGCGCCAGCCCTCCGCGTCGATGGATTTCAGCGCCTCAAAGCGCTCCGCTTCCCGGATGGGCGCGATGCGCGTGATTTCATCCTCGCGGACCGCGCGCCGGTAATGGCCCGCGTCGTCATAGAGCGCCCGGAGCTGCTCGGACACGAATTCTTTTTTGGGCGCGTCCTCGATTTCCTTCAAAAAGCCGTCCATTTGGGCGGTGAAGTCCGCGTTCAGGAGCCTTTGCGTCCAATGATCTAGAAAAATCTCGGTCGGCCCCCGCCTCTCAAGCTGGTACTCGACCGCCTCGCGGTTGAGGCCGAACGCCTCCAGCATCGGCGCCCGCTTTGGGTTGGCGGGGTAGCCCATCACCACCAGCTCCGTCGTGAGAGCTTTCCAATTCATATGGAGCGTCGCCGCCGCCTCAATCAAATCCTGGACGGCGCGGGACAAAATCATCTGATTGTCCAGGCCGCCTTCCAGGCGGAATCTTTCCTTGGCCTTGCGGACCAGCTCTCCCCTGGACTCGACCAGAAGAAGCCCGCTGCGGACCTCCAGCATCAGTTGGTGGCTCTTCTGCACCACTTGATCCATAAGCGCCCTGGATTTAAGTTCGTTGGTCACCGCCTCGTTGAGAACCTGCTTTAATCCCCGTTCCACCTCGCGCGTGTCCGGGGCCTGCAGGAACGCCCCCCACAAAGGCTGATTCCGGAATATGCCGAAAGCGAAAACGGGAGTGAATCCCTTGTCTCCCATTTTCTCGGAAAGAATTTGGGCCTTCCATTCCGCGATCTTGGCGTTGGTCTTGAAAATATCCCCCATGCCGATGAGCCTTTGAAGCTCCTGCTCCTGCCGCTCCACCTGGTTCAGGTAGGCATCCGTGAGTCCCGCGAAATCGGCGGCGAAACTGCCGGCCGAGGATTCCGGAAGGAGGCGCATGAAATCATCCAGGCCGGACTCAGGCGAAAGGTCCAGTTGGGCCGCCAACGCCTTGGCTTCTTTGTCGAGTTGCTCCCGCATGCGCCCTAATTGGGGGTCCTTGGGATCGGTCTTTTTCAGCAGCCGGTGCCACTGGGCGCGGGTCTTAAACCCTTCCAGATAAAGCTGGGCTTTGGACTGCGCCTCGACCAGGAGCGCATGGGAAGTCCAATGGTTTTTTTCCTCCTTAAGCCGCGTCAGCTTAAAGAGCATCTCCTTGTTGGCTTTGGTCTGCATCTGTATGCGCAGCTCCAAGAGGCCCTCAAAATACGTGCGCTGAATCGGCTTAAAATCCAAATCGCTGATCAAATGATAGACCCTGAATTTGCCCCGGACCCAGGGATCCATCTCCATAAACGACTCCGCGGCCGGAAGGGTTTCCGGGCGCACAGCCTGCGCCTGGGCGGCCTTCATCAGGCGGTATTCCAACTCCTGATAGTTGGCCGGGAAATGCGCCGGAGCGCGCGCCTCGGAATTCGCCTTTTCCCCGGGATCCCGGAGCTGCTGCTGGAACGCCTCCAACAAGTAGCGGCCCGTCTTGTCCCGGCCGCTCTTGGCCGAGGCGATTTGCGCTTCCAGGGTCCGCCGGGCCTCCGGGAGGCGCTTCTCGAATTCCATGGTGGCCAGGATGGCCTGCTGGTAGGCATGCAAGGCCTCCATCACTCGCTCATCTTGGGCGGGATTGGCGGCGAAGCGCTTGATGAGATCCTCCACCGCCTGCACGGGCAGGACGATGGGGTCGATGTAAACTTGCTTGATATGGTATTCCTGATCGAGCGCTTTGAGCGTCTTCTGGGCGATGAGCATATTGGAAAGGTAATAATCGCGCTGGGTCTCAATCCAGGAAGGAGAGCCGGCCAGCCCTCCCACTTCCTTGGAAATCCATTCCAGCGCCTGCTCGGGTTTTAAATCCAGTTGAAGCTTCTCTTCGGGCTGCCTGCCCAACAGAAAATTCAGGTAGGCCTGGGCCTGCTGCTCTTTTAAGGCGCCGGGCTTGCCGGCCCCTTCCGGCTTGGCTCCGGCGGGGTCCATGCTCATTTGGATATAGTGCTGGTAAATGCGCATCGCGAGCTCCAGTTCGCTGTTGCGCTGCAGGGCTTTGTAAAGGCGCCGCTCGTCGGCGTAGCGGGCTTTTTCAAGTTCTTTCATCGCTTCGGGCCGCAAGCCCAGCTTGAAAACGGGCACGATGATGCCGTAACCCGTGAGCTGCAGCTTCGGGAAAAAGGCGATCAGCTTGACGGCTTCGTTGGGCATCATATTGAAGCCCAAATCAAAATCCATGGAAGCCGATGAAACTCCCGAAAAAACGGCGGAGAAGGATTTTTTAAAAATTCCGCCTTTGCTTTCCTGCATGGCTTTCGCGGCCTCGGCTCTAAGACGCATCGCCTCGATGGGCGGCATATGCGCCTTGGCGATGTCATAAATGTCCTTGAGGCTCGCCACCGGAGCATCGACGCGGTTTTTGGCCGCCGCTTGCTGAATGCGGGGATCCTCTTTCTCATCGTCGCGAAGCTTGTCCATGAAATGCCACGCCCGCATCATCGCCTCTTTGGCCCGGGCCTCCAAAATCCGCCTTTGAACCCGGTGGGCTTCGTCGAAGGTCGACTGCAGCTCCAAAATCGACACGGGAGACTCCCCCTGCGGGCCGGCGCGCCCCGAACGGAACTCCTTGAGCCTCTCCTGAAGCCTCCATTGAACGCTGCCCGGCGTTTCGGGCGAACCCCAGCGCTGCTCCAGTTCCGCCCGCTCCCGGGCCCAAAACTCGGATTCGCGGAGCTCGTTTTCGGCCAGCAGCACGCGCATCTTGTAATAGTCGCTGGTGTCTTGGTTGAGGGCCTGGGCCAGAAGCTGCTTTCTGAGATCCATCGCCGCGCCGTCCTCGTCGTAGACCTTTTTCGTGAAGCCGATGCCGTTGCCCAAAAGCTGGGTGCTCATGATGTCGTGGATTTCCGCCCCGATTTTGAGCCGGACCTCGTCCAAAAATACCAGGGAGTCAACCCAGCGATTATCCGTCCAGCGGTCGACGAAACCGCGTTTGGGAAGGGACGCCTCGATTTCCTTGGGGTCTAAATGGCTCAGAAAATCCACGATGCTGGACTTCTCAATCTCCTTGAAAAGAACCTCCAGCTCGCCGCCGTTCAAGCTGCCGAAGGGAGAAATCGCCTCAGGCGGCCGTCCGACGAGATGGTTGTAGCTCAAAAGGGCCCTCTTCCTCCGCCCCACGGCCTCCACCATCTCGGCTTTGGCCTCCAGCCGGATGATCTCATCTTCTCCCGCCTGCTCCATTTTCTCCGCGGCCGCGCTGACGTCCCATTCCGCCATCACCAAATCGGTGACGGATTGCTGGTACTGCTTTTTGAGCCCGATGATGAAGTCTTCCAGCTCCGCAGCGGTATTGACGATGTCGGCGATCAAGCGCGCGGCTTCGGCTTTTTCCTTGGGCTTTGAAAATTTAAATTGCGTATACCATCCCAACTGGAATCCCCCTCCGGCGGCTTGGGCGGTTTTGGAATCTTCCACGCTCCTGCTGACAAAGCCCAAAGAGCCCAGAACCTTCGTGTTTTCCCATACGTTGCCTTTTTTGCGCAGCGTCTCCAGGGCGCGCACGAACCGTCCCATCTTGTCGGTCAAAAGCCTTTTGCCGAGGCTGGTCTGATAAGCCCGTTTGAGCTCGGCGACTTTTTCGCCGTCCACCACGGCGCCGTTGAAAGCCTTGAGCGCCACTCCCCCTTCCAGGTCCTCTTCCACCTTGCCGGAAACGGCCTTCCAAATTTCGGCCAGCGTGTAGGAGCTGTTGGCGTAGATCTTCATGCGGTTTTGAAAACTCACTTGGTCTTTGCCGTAGCTCGCGCCGACGAGGGTGTGGTTGTCCCAGCGGTAATCCATTCCGACGCGCCGGCCATGATCCGGACCGATTTTGTCGTAGTCGGCGAAGAGCTTGAGACCGGAGGGAAAATTGACGTCGAAGCGATTGGAATACGTGTTGTACTTTTGCCCCAGCTCCGCCGAGAGGCGGTTGTTTAAGCGCAGGGCGCGCGCTTTGCCCTGCCGGTCGGTTCCCATGGAGATGGAAAAACCCTTGAGCAGCGCCGCCCCTATCGCCTGCTGGTTGTAATCATCGGTCCCATGCTGCTTGGACCAGAACAAGTCGAGCTCGAAGGGGTTGGTGCCGGGATCCAGCCCGAATTTATCCATGAGTTTGTTCAAATCGATCCCGGAGCCGATCTGGGTGCGGTGGTACTCTTTGTCGTCGGCCTTCACCTGCCAGCCGGTATCGACCACGAATTCTCTGAGGTAATCGCTCAAATCCAGGAGCACTTCTTGGCTGGCGCGGCGCGGGTCTTTGGCGTAAAGGTCCCTGTGCTCGGCTTTGAGGGTCGCCAATTCGGTGAACTTGATGTGCGTCTTGAAGCTGTCGCCGTAATAATAAGGCTTTTTGCCGCGCCCCAGGTCGAAGCCCTCGCTCAACGGCACGTCTCCAAAACCCAGAACGCCGATGTAGATTTTGTCGCTGGCGACCAAAAGCGAGAAGTCCTCCAACACCATCATCCGCATCTCGCTGGTTTCCGGCTTCAGGCCCTTTTCGGCGTCCGAAACGTCCTGGATGAATTTATGAAATCCGAGGTCCAAATAGTTGAGCACCCTCCCGCCGAAGAGGCTGTCCCGGGGCTTGAGGGTCTCGAGCGAAAACGTGATGCCTTTATCGCCCCACGGCGCCATGGACCAGTCCTTGATCTGGTCGCCGCCCGGAGACGAGGCCACCTGGTGGCCCGTGACGCTGAGGTTGCCGCCCAGGACCTGTCCCACGTTGCCGACCTTGATCATGGAGTTGATCTCGGTTCCGTTTTGGATGCCCACCTCCACCTGGTAAACGAGGTAAAATCCGTCGAACTCGTCGCCGAACTCCAGCATGCGGGAATTGGGAATGAGGTCCGTGATTTTTTCCGGATTCTGAAGTATTTCCCGCATAATTTGAGGTATTTCGTTTTTGGGCTTGAGCGCCTTCACCAATTTTTCCGCGAAGCTGGAGTATTCCGACTTCTTGATGATCATCGTGGTGTAATCCTTGCGGGACTTGGCGCGCACCAGCCACAGACCGTCATGGTCGAGCAGGTCCCGGATGCGGGACGCGAGCTCCGGATCGCGGCCCAGGGCCAACTCGACCCTCGGATCGCGCAGCAGGTTCAATAGCTCCTGTTGCTCCTTTTCATAGCGCAGAACCTCGCCGTGAAGCCGGCGGCCGGCGGGGCCCAGAAATTTGGCGGCCTCCTCCTGGATCCGCCGGTCGTATTTGGCCACGTTCTCCAGCAGCTCCCGGCTCTCGTCCTGAATCGCTCCCAGATTGGCCGATGTGCGCTTGATGGCGCTGTTGGTTTTAGGATTGAGCTGGCTGATGGCGCGCTTGAGACCGCTTTGGGTTTCGCTCAAGTTTTTCCTGAGGTCGCGCAGCGAATCGCGGATTTTGTCGATCACCTTCTGCTCGCCGTCGAGCACCTCCGTGCTGTTTTCCCCGTATATTTTGGTCAAGGCGTCATAAAATTCCTTCAAATCCGCGTTGGTGTCGTAGCCTTTTTTGCGTTCCTCGACTTCCTGGCCGCCGAACGCCAAAAGATTCTTCCCCAGTTGATTCTGGCGCCCCAAAAACGTCAGTTTTCTGGAAAAAACCTCGTCCCGGAGCGCCGGGGTCGTCTGTCCCGGCGCGAAGGCGGCCGTAAAACGGCGGTCCGCGGCGGCATCGGAGGGAAGGTCGGTGTTGAGGCTGTAATCGAACTCGTTGATGACTTTCTGCGCCCGCTCCAGGCGTCCTCCGGGCTCCAACTGCTCCCGGACCCCGTTGGCCACCCCGTTGGAAAAACGCCACCAAGTGACGGCGTTGGCCAGAGACGGATCGTCCGAGCCGAAGTCTCCGACCACTCTTTTGGCCGCGTCGGTGGCTGCCTGGGTCGGCGTTCCAGGGATAAGGCGCGCGACCGCGGCCACCACCAAAAGGCCCTTTTCATCCTCCGCGCGCGTCACCTGCGGAGGCTGAACGCCGATTTTAAGCTTGAGATCGTCGGAATCATTCTCTATGCCGCCGCCGTCCTCTTTTTCGGCTTCTTCTCCGATCGCCTTCAGCCGGTCGCCCAAGCCGCGGAGGCGGTCCTCGCTCAAGGATTGCTCCACGTAGCTCTTGGTCACTTGCCCGTCCGGCGGGCTGAGCTGCCCGTCTAAAATGTCCTTGCCCTCCAGCTTCTCCAGCTTTACAAGGAGAGCGTCCATGTCCCGGGTCGCCTTGAGAATGTCTCCCGCGGCTTTTTCTCTCCGCGCATCAAAGAACGTAATTCTTTTTGGCAAGGAGTAGGGCGCCGTCAAACCGTAGAAATCCTCGGTGCGGTTGGGATCAAAGCCCGGCCCCTCCAAGCGGTCGTTGAGGTTCTTCTTGTTTTCGTCCAGCGTGGTCTTATCCTCCGCGAAACTGTCCATAAAGGACTGAATCTCCTTTTCCGCCGCCGCGACGTCGCCTTTGGCGGCTCCGGAGGAGGCCAAACCCCAAGGGAGGTCCTCATAAAAAGCCTCCTGAAAGCGCTGGTAAAGCTTGCGTTTTTCCGATATGAGTTTGGCTATGCCGTCCTTCTCCGAATTCGACATTCCGGCGATTTGATCGTTTTGGAACGGTATCAATTGCAGGCCCAAAAAGTCCTTGGCGTCCTTGAGCAAAGGCTGCAGAACCCTTTCCAGCAGAAGCTTTTTGCGGATGATCAAGGCGTCGCCGTTGCTCATCACATACGGCTTGCCCTCGGCGGCGTAATGGTTCATGAAATCGATATCGAGCTTGACGTCGCGCACGATGGTATCCATGAAGCTGACGCCGCGGCTCAAAAAGCCCTTGGTTTTAGGCAATATCCCATTGGAGCCGATCACCTCCTCATCCAAGGTTTCGACCGTTTCTTCGGCCTCTATCCAGTTGAGCAGGCAGTATCCCAAATCCAGAAGGTGGTGCGTGACGTATAGAATCTTGGTTTGGGCCAGACGCCCTTCGTCGCTGTCTGGAAATTGGACGTTTTTGAGGGAATCGGCGTAACCGGAGCCTCCCGCCTTGTCTTCCAGGGCGTCGCGCAGCGCATCCCGGCCTTTGGGCAAAAGCGCGATGCCGGTCCCCTGCGCGTGCGGGTTGATTTCATCGCGCACGAGACGGTTGATTTCATCGACGTTTTTTGTGGCGCGGGCCTCAAACAGGCCGGCTCTGAGTTTCTGCTGCTCGCCGAAGACCGTGAGAGATTTCGGCCGCCGGCGGCCTAAATCGTCCGTCACGCGCTCGCCGTTATCGGCGGAGCTCATCATCGTTTCGACCGATTTTTGTCCATCCTCAAAGCTCTTTTTCTGATCCTCGAAGTATTGGAGCCGCTTGTCGAGCACCTGCATGATTTCCTGATTGCTAGCGTTGGTCAGGCTGAACTCGTCTTTGCGCTTGGGCACCAAAGGAATGAGTATCTGGGCTTGTTCGGTGGGGACGCCCTTGTTGAGCTGGTCGATGCCTTCCTGGAGCAGGCTCTCTTGGCCCTGGACGTCTTTGACCTGGCACTCCAAGTCGGCTAAAGAGAGGTTTTCGGCATCCAGCTTCAAGTCGCCGGAATTCGCGCAAGCGGGGTCGGGGACGCCCTTGGCCTTCGCGAGGCTCTCGGCCAGCCG
>MGUX01000035.1 GCA_001800185.1 Elusimicrobia bacterium RIFCSPLOWO2_12_FULL_59_9 | reverse complement strand
ATTGATGATCTGTCGAAGACCGGACATGGCTTTGCGTTCACGCAGAGATGCTGTGGACATGGCGCCTCCTTGTACTTATATATATACAATATATAAGCTTATAGGTGCAAGTGACCCGCCAGGACGAATGCGAATTTGCTCGATAGGAGCATCGGGAAGGACTATCGACGGCAGGAAATAGACGGCTGCTGCTTGCTTACGGAATTACTGAGACAAGTCACAGGACAATTCTCAAGACTCAAAATAGGTCTTGACAAAATTTGGTTTCCTGTTATACTTAAATTGAAGCGCGAGTGTGCAGCGAAAATAGCAAAACCGCCGCAAGGCGGTGACGCAAAGCCGAGGGTCCCCATGGGATGGCCGGGTTGCCGAAAGCAGATGAGCTTACACGAAAAGGTAAGGTTCAATTTTGGTGCCGTTGCCTTTTCAAGGAAGGGAGTTGTTGCGCAGATCTCCCTTCGAGGTAGGGAGACAGTAGAGACCCCGGCCTCTGCTAGCTATCTTCGGGATAGAGGGGTAAGATAGTCAGCGAGGCCGGCTTTTTTTTGCCCAAAAAGCGCCCATGAGCCCAAAAACCAACAAGCGCAAGAGACTTTTTTCATTGGGGGTGGCCGCCGGTCTATGGCTCATGGGCGCAGGATTTGCGCTTTCCGGCGAGCTCGCCGTCACCGTGCCGCAGGCTGAAATGGATGCCCGGCTGGATTTAAGGGACGAGTTCAACCGACCTATCCGCAACGCCGGAGCCCAACAGGAATTTCAACTTCTTGAATTGGGCGCTTTGGCGGAGGCTCTCTTCTTCAAGGAGTTGCCCGTCGCTCGGAACTTTCTCTCCACGCTTGAAATGTTTTGGCTGGGGCTGGCGGCTTGGAAGTTCCCTTCGCCTCACGCATTCGACCGACGGGTGGAAACGGCCGCCGCCTCTTTCTTCCGTTTCGACAAAACTTGCCTGGCGATCTGCGGTTTATTGCCCATTCCCCTGACGTGGGGTTTACGGAGCATCACTGCATCAACGCGGCAACGGAGTTCCTTCAAGACGCCCATCCCCCTTCGATGTTAATTGTCCTTCCTTTGATCCGGGTTGCGCTTTGTGCCTTCTCCGGATTGCCGGTTTGTCAAATACCCGGTCAGTAGACGGCATGTTTTTCCAACTTTGAACGCAGATAGGAACTTAGGTTTAGATTTAAGCTAGGGTCCAATCGAAAAATTTAAGCATGTTTATAGATTACAGGCGGAATCCTATCTTTTTCGCGCGCGCGCATTATGGCGAACTTTGGGGCGCCATGTGGCGCTCTATTTTTGTCGCCGGCTTTTTTTGGACTTTATGTTGGGCCGGCGCGGCTGTCGCTGGGGCGGAACCGAAACGCGCGCGGCTCCGGGATGCCGATCCGCAAATGCGTCTTAACGAGGCCGGCATGCTGGGACAGCAAGCCTGGGAAGGCAATATTTCCGCCGGCGCAGGGGATGAGGTTGTCAGCGATCTCAGCGCGGTTTTGTCGAAAGATGCTGATAAGCCGGTCCGCAGGGCGGCGGCGCATGCCTTGGCCCGGTTTCCAACGCCCCAAGCCTCAAGCGCCTTGGCGGCCGCTTTGGAAGACCCGGACCCGCAGGTGCGCCTGGCGGCCTTGACCTCCCTCATCGCCCATGGCGAACGAGCGATTTTTACTTTGCAAACGGTATTATCCACGGCCTCCTGGCAAACGCGGCTTCTGGCCGTGGACGCGCTGGGGGAAATCGATGACCCGGCCGTCGTGCCCCTGCTCACGGCAATTCTTGAGCGCGACGGCGCTGGGCGTGTGCGCGTATCGGCCGCCCAGGCTTTAGGCAAACGGCTGGACCCGCGCGCTTTGGTGACGCTGAGCCGCGCGGCGCAAAGGGATCCGCTTGGAATCGTCAGGCAATCGGCCGCCTCCGCGGTGGATAGAATTCGGAGCGTTCCGGCGCCAGCGGACGCTCCCGGCGCTTCGCCGCAGAAATCAAAAGAGAAGTCCCCTGGGTCTTCTCAGGGACCCGGTAAAATAAAGTAGGCCTCATGATTCTTCACGGCGACACATTTAGACTCAAAGACGGCATGAAGATGCCCGCCTATTTAAAGCAATTTTTTGGGCGTTTGTGGACGGCGAGCGGCCTCTTTTGGCTTTTCTGCATTTCTTTATTTCCTGCTTCGGCGGGGGCGCAGCTCCACAGTCCGGGTATCACGATCGTTTCCGGGGCGGACAAGACCACCAACATCTCCACGCAGAGAAAAAATTTCTACACCGTGCACGGCTATTGGGCTTTTTATCAAGACACGGGGGACAACCGCATCAAGTGGACTTTCAGCAAGGACGGCTCTTTGTGGTCCGCCGGGCAAAATGTTTATACCGACGCCTCCTCCACCTATGGGCGTCCGGACGCGGTGATTCAATACGCGGATTCCGCCAATGGCAATCAAGACACGATTTACGTGGCGGCTCCGTGGCTGTCGGGCGATAGCTGCACGGGAAATACGGAGGCCTTGGAGCTCGCCCGCGTCACCATCAGCTCGGCCGGGGCGGTTTCCATTGCCACCTACCAGTGGTGCCTTCCCGTCACGGCAGGCTACGCCTGGGATAGCGCCAAGTCCGCTCCCAGCATCACGCGCATCCCGGGTGATTATCCCGTCAACAACAATTATATCGTGGTGGTCGCGGATGTGTACGGCGCTGCCAAGCAATTAGCCTTCGCCTTGCAAAGCGCGGCGGCTTTAAGCGGCAGCCCCACGGGCTCCGGCTCGCTGACGGCCGGAGGGGACTTGGACGCGGCGCAGCCTATCGTCGTTCCCTATGACGGGAGCGGCAACACCAACGGTTTTATCGCCTTCGCCAAGTGGATACCGGACAACTGCACCAGCGGCGGCAATGGCGATTCGTGGTCCACTATTTTTTGGAAAGGCGCCGCCACCCTGGAAGCGGATATCTCGGGAGACGGCATCTCCCAGAGGGCGGGCAACAACAGCTTCACCTGCGTTTCCCAATCGGGTCAACATTTTAATCTCGCCGCCACGTACAACCCGCAAAACCACGCCGTTTATGTGGTGGCCGCCGCATGGGGAAACGCGACCTCCTGCACCAACAATTCGGATAAGGGAACCACCGTGGTCCAATTCTGCGGGATTACGACTACGGATTTTCCCGCCAATACCAATGCTGCCGCAAGCCGCATGGCCCCCATCACCGGCATGCCTTGGGATGGCAGCGAAAAGACGAATCTGTCTTTGGGGTTTTTGCAGTCGCCCACGACGACCCTCTATCTCTTGATGGCCGATGCCGGCACCGATACGCTCTACATGTCCACGACGACCAACCCCGGCGCTCTGACCACGGGCAGCAATTGGAGCAGCACGACGACGTTGGAATCCGTGGCGAGCGCCGTGGGAGCCTACGGCAGCATTCCCCAGGTGCTTGTTGATTCTTATCCCGTCACCTATATTTGGACGGATAACGCGGTGAAATGGGACGCGCTCGCCACCAGCACGGTGACGCCCTGCATCACCAGTTTTTCCACACAGGTCGCCAATGGCTATGAAGCTTTTCTTTCCACCTCGAATTTCGAGTACACTTTGAACTGCGTCAGCGCTTCCAGCAACTTCCAGACGCTGACCTCTCTTCCGAGGGCCTCCACGCCTACCGCGGCGGCCTATCAGGGTGGAGCGGTCGTGCCGTCCCAATACATCGAATTTAGCTCCATGACTTTCGTCAACAATACCCAGATTCGCGCCAGCGTGATTTTAAAAGAGGTCAGCGGGGATTATTTCTTCAGGACGGTCAACCCGGACGGCCGCTTCAACGTGAGCACCCATGCCTTCACCATCCCGCCTCCCAAAGTCATCAGCGTCGCTGAAACTCCGAGCAAGATTTATCTCTCCACCTCTGTTTTTGACTTGAACGTCATCGGCGATAAGTTTATGAATTGGACCAGCACTTGGACCTCCGTGGAGTTGCGTCTGGGGGCGCCCCAGGCTGAGGTGAGCGTGGCGTCCTCAACTTGGGTGAGCACCACCACCGTGAGGGCCTCGGTGGCCTTGAACGCGGGGCAGGTGAGCGGGGGGCCGTATGACGTGAGAGTCAGAAACCCTGAAAAGCAGATTGATACGCTTCTGAGCGTCTGGAGCGTGCCCGCCCTCTCCACGGGAACAGCTTTTCATAACGATTCCAAGGAAATGCTTCGATCCAGCACTTTCAGCTTCGCCCTCCAAGGCAGCGACTTTATGAATTGGCCCTCGACCTGGACGACGATTTATTTGTCTTCATCCGCGACGCTGCAAAATGGCCAACTCCGCTATGCGACCGCTGATATCTCGACCCAGACCCAATACGGATTTCTCTTAAGCACCAGCGCCGCGGCGGGACAAAACCGGATCGACGTGGCGATGCAGATGGGGACTTTGCTTCCCAACGGGGTGACCTATTATTTTCAATTAAGAAACCCGACCGGCCAATTGAGTTCCATCTCCGCGGCGACCATCACCGTGCCGGCGCCGGAAATTCTTCAGACCTATGAGGAAACCCCCAAGCAGTACCTGCAGGCCAAGACCTACAACTTCATCGTGGAAGGGAAAAATTTTATGAAATGGAGCAACGCGGCCTGGACAAGCCAATTTGCCTCCACTTGGACAAGAATCCAGTTCATCAAAAGCGGAGACAGCCTTCCGACGCCGGACATCACCGTCAACTCCAACAACTTCGAGGATTTGGGAACTTTCCAGAGATTGACCCTCAACATTACGATCAATCCCTCCGCGGCTTTCTCCGGCGGGCCTTACGACGTCAAGGCCATCAACCCGAACGGCCAATATGTGACCGCGGCGGCGACTTTCACCATCGTGGCCCCGAGCACGACGAGCATTCGCGATCCGGACGGAGGCGGGCTGTCGGGGGGCATCCAATCCGGCCTTCTGTCCGGTTCCCGCGATTTGACTTTTGGGGGCGCGCACTTCATCAATTGGGGAGGGGCCGACGTTGCCAAGGCCACATTCACTACCGGCGTGGGGGGCAATCCGCCCAACGGGATCATCGTCTCCTCGGTCACCTACATTTCCTCGACCAGCATCAAGGTCCACATCCAAATCGCCACCTATACCAAGGCCGACACCTACGGTTTGCGCATCCTCAATCCGACCCAGCAGATGAGCTCTCTGGTGGCCAGCACCTTCACGGTGACGGTGCCTTCGGCCTCCATCACCGTTCCGGCGTTTCCGGCCGTCTTTTATTCGACCGGCCTCTCCGCCGTTCAAGGGACGGCCAATTTCAACGACGTTTCTCAAGGAGTCACGCTTTCAAACACTGAGGTCAAGGTGACCATCGCCAACGATCCATCCACCGGGAAGACGGGATACGTCTGGTCGGCCGGCAATTTCCAGGCTCCGGCGACCTTTTTGAGCGAGAATTCAAAATGGAACGCCGCTTCGGCCTCCTCCCCGTGGGCCTACTCCGGCGGTGGAAGCTGGCCCGGCAGCGCCGCCGAGCAAAAAGACGGTTATACCTACGATTTGAACGCCCGCGGCCACGGCTCCGACGAGGGCTACGGGTTGGCGACCAGCACGCTGGAATTTACCATCGACAAGCTTGTCCCGGTGCCGTCCGTGACCAACCCCGCGGGCGGCGTGCCGACCAATTCGGTCGCTTCCATCAACGGAAGCGTTCAGGACAGCGGCGCTGGTGTTTCCAGCATCACCATCCGCATCGGGGATTTATGGAGCGCATCCAGCCCGCTTTCAAGCCCGGCCAGCTATTGGAACACCACGACGGGCGTGTGGCAGGACGGCGTTTTTGAATCCACCGTGTTTGTGCAGGGCGCGCCGCCCTTCCCGTCCCTGCAGGGCTGGAGCCGCACCGCCGTCCTGCCGGCGTGGCAGGGCGGGCGCAAATACCGTATCGAAAACTTGGGCATGGACGCTTTGGGCCAGACGACGTCGGGCGGTCAAATCGCGAGCATTGATTTCATTTATGACGTCACTGCTCCCACCGAAACGATGACCGCTCCCAGCGTGAGCGCGGACGTCAACAACCCCAACTGGGTCAACAACTTTACCGGCATGTCCGGCACGGTTCAGGACGACGTCACCAGCGCCTTAAATACCCGCAGCATTTATGTGCGCCTGCGCACCGAAGACAACGGGAAGTACTGGGACCCCTCGGCTTTGAATTTCAACCTGCAAAGTTCGGCCACGCATTATTGGATTCCCTCCAACACCACCGGAAATTCCTGGTCCTATGCGCCCGCCCAGTTGGCCGGAGCCATGACCCCGGGGTTTAAGTACCGCATCGAGTTGTGGTCCAAAGACGGCGCCGGCAACACCACGGCGGAAAACGGCAACCCCAACCCTCAATTTGCCACCGCGCATTCCACGGGATATTTCAAGTTTGACAACCTTCCGCCGACGTCGGCGATCTCGTTTCCGGTCAACGGCACCGCTCCCAACGCTTATGGCTTCAGCGTCAGCAGCAATGCGCCGTCCGTTTCGACCATGACGGGCACGGCCTCCGATGGGGTGGGGGAATCTGGAATTTATCAGGTGCAGTACCGGCTCTATGACAAGGATGCCAACCAGTACTGGTGCAGCCAATCGATCGTTTCGGGGTCCCAATGTTATGGTAATCCTGTCAATTCATTTTTTGCCCTGGGGGTGGGAGAGGAGGCGCCTTGGAACGTCGCTTTTTCGACCAACGCGGACTGGAATACCTGGCATTCCACCGGCATCCCCTGGATTTCGGTCAACGGCCACAACTTCGATTATATCATCCGGGCCGCGGACGTGGCGGGTAATACGCAGGTCAGTCATTCCACCGTCACCTTTGTCTATGATTCTTCCGCGCCGACCACCTTTATCCAATACCCCGCGGTCAGCGGCCGCACCTATTTGGATCAATTAACGCTCATTTCGGGAACCGCGCTCGACGAGCCGCAGCCCTATTTTTCGGGCATCGCGCCCCTGACCAACAGTGGAATGCGCATCGGCATTCAAAGACAATCCAATAGTTGGTGGTGGACTTCCGGCAATTGGAACGCCGCGCGCAACGACCCGGCCGTGAGCGCCTTGGATTCTTCCAATCCCAGAAATTGGTCCTTCAGCATTCCGGCGGGTTTCTGGACACCGATCGGCTCGACCGAGAGTTTCAAGGTTTTCGTCTGGGCCATCGACAACGTTTCCCAGCCGGACACCAACTATAATAATAAGGAATCCTCGACTTCGGAATCCGGCAGCCATTTCCTCACCTTTCATTATGAGGTACAGCCTCCCTCCAGCACGATTACGGTGCCGTTGGATTCGACGTGGTACTCCAACACCTCCCCCAACAACTTGCCCAGCATCAGCGGAACCGTTTTTGACAAGCCTCAAACCAGCATTCGCGCCGGGTTTGACGCCGCCAACCCGGCTCTGCTGGAAATCCGGGACGAAGACGCCAATCCCAAGGCGCACTGGAACCAGTCCGCGTCTTCATGGTCCGTGGCCAGCGTTTTCAACACCACGACATTCAATATCGGTCCGGTCGCCTCCACCTGGAGCTTCAACACCGCAACACTGATCTCCAATATGGCCAGCGGACGCACTTACCGGGTGCGCGCCAAAAACCGGGACGCCGCCTATAACGACAACAATCCGGACTC
>MGUX01000034.1:4127-5574 GCA_001800185.1 Elusimicrobia bacterium RIFCSPLOWO2_12_FULL_59_9 | reverse complement strand
ATCCTTCAAGGACGCCGAGCCGAGCGCCCCTTCTTTCTGAATTTCGAGCACCTTTTCCCGGCTGCGGTTGAACACGACCACCTTGTGCCCCCCCTTCAAGAGGCGGCGAACCATGTTCATCCCCATGCGCCCCAAACCCACCATCCCGATTTCCATGGATCACCTCCGAGCGCCCCTCTCGGCGCGAATGATTAAACCCTACAAAAACTGGGACAAATTTCATAGGCCCAAGGGCCCAAAATAGGCTGGGCCCAATATCGCCGGCGGGCTAGGACCTTGGACCCGTGTGGCCGGGCGGGCCGGGCGATATAATACTTTAAGCGTCATGAAAATCCCGTTTCACAAAATTCTCGTCTGTCTTATATCGGCCGCGTTGAGCGTTCTGTGCGCGGGCCCGACCTCGCGGGCATGCGCCGCTTCTATGGGCAGGGCGCGCGCCAAAGCGCCGACTCGTTTTTCCCTATCGGCATTCAAAGCCGCCGCGGGCAGGAATATATATTCCTTTAACGGGGTTTATTTCCGCGCCTCGCTCAAAGGCGCCAAACTGAGCCTCGTGCCGCTCAAGACATCTGAAATCCAGAGGCTCAAACTCAAGCCGATGGAGACTTCCCCATCCCCAACGGCGCGGCGCCGGATGGGAAGCCCCGGCCTGGAAAGCCGGAAAAGCCTCCGCCGCATCGCGGCCGCCTCGGAAAAATACGGCGCCGACGGAGCGCGGCCGGAAGATTCACGGCAAAAAAGCGCCGAGGATTTCGACGGATTTGCCGCCCGTTATGACTCCGCCGTTCGATTTCGGATCACCTCCGTCAAGAGACCCGATCCTTTCGAGAACTCCGGATTCAAGACGGGAACTGCAGTCCAAGACGGCCCCGGGGAAGACCGCGACACTTTTATCCGGCGCTATGACTCCGCCGTCCGGCACCGCGTGACTTCGCCGCAGCGGCCCCCTCCGCAGAGCTCCGGGGACCCGGATGCGCCGGAGGCGCGGCGGCCGGGCATTCTGCGGAACGGCCCGAATTTTTCCGACGTGGATTTGACGCATTGAAGCCAGGAAAGGAGAACATTCATATGAAGAAAACAACGGCATTTTTGGCGTGCGCCTTGGTCGCATGGGCGGCCGCCCCCTCTTTCTGCGTGAGCTTTTTTGACAGCGCGGACGACGAAGATTACAACATCGGCGCCCACCGCGCGGCCGCCCACCAGCGCGCCTTGGCGACCGAGGCGTCCAAAGGCGACGGCGCCGCCCAGCCGGCGGTCGAGGCGCAGCCGTCAAGCGGATGGAAACGGTCCAGCGACTACAACTGCACCGAGCGCCGCGCGGTCTCCGCGCGCCGCACCCTGCAAACGCAAGCGGAGCAAAGCCAGAATTCAACGCCCCCGCCCGTGATCGAGCCGGGAGAGGATTACAACATCGGCTACCACCGCAAAGTCGCCATACAACGCTATT
>MGUX01000034.1:0-4065 GCA_001800185.1 Elusimicrobia bacterium RIFCSPLOWO2_12_FULL_59_9 | reverse complement strand
GCCGATGGACACGGCCCGCCGATTACGACTGCACGTCCCACCACCCCATCGCGCAGGCACAGGGGGCGACCAGGATTTACGCCATCGAGGAATCTCCTATCTCCGATGTTCTTTACGAGGCGCTCAAGAGCCATAAGGCGGCGATGCGCATTATTCGGGAAGGGGACCAAATCGCGGCCGCGATTGATTTTCCGGACCCCAAGGACGCCCTTCACAACTGCAAGAATCTCAACTATTTTTTCACGGAGGCGGACGAAAATCCAGCCTGCGTAGATTCTAATATCGTTGAAGCTATCGAAGAGTGCAAATCCTTGAAGTTCACCTTCAGGGATTTGGAGGACTCCCAGATTTCCCCGGACACGCTGCGATACGATCTCAAGACCGACGACGCCTCCGGACAGCGCAGCATCGCGGTCTATGTGGAAAGGTAAGCCGGAAAACGCATGCAAGCGGGAGGACGGTTTATGACTCGGTGGATTTACGCCGGCTGCTGTTTATTGTCCGCAAGTCTCGCCTTCGGCGCGACGGCGGATCCTTCCTCCGCTTCCGCGCAAGCTCGTGAACCGTTGCTGCTCGCCCTGGCCGGCGACAGCGACTGCGCCTATCGCCTCGCTCGCCGGAGCGGGGAGGCCGAGCTTCCATCGGTGGATTGGGACGGGACCGCGGACGAGGACAAACCGGCGGCGAGATCCGGCCTTGCGCCCGATCACGACTGCACGAGCCGCCGCGCCACCGGCGCATCCGGGTCCCCGGAGCTCCGCGCAGGGGGCCGCCGCGCGGGCCCAAGCGACAAACCGCAATCAACCCCCGCGTCTCAACCGGAAAAAATCTGGGCCGAGCCCCTGGGCTACCATAAGTTGTCCACCCGACTATCGGCCCCGGAAGTCCGGACGCCGTCCATCGAGGTGGACTTCGCCATCAACAACGTGAAGGACCGGGTCGGCGCGGACGCGGCGGTCTGCGACCCCCACTCTCCGACCATATGCGACCGCAGCAGGTTTTATTTTCCCCAACTGCGCGTGGACCCGGAGAAAAAACAGATTCTTTACAACGACGAAGTCGTCGCCGCCTATGAAGTCAAATGGCTCACCGTGCGCATCACCCCCTCCGGACGCTACATTTTGAAGGCCGAAATCCAGCAGGGCATCGAGGACAACGGCTTCGATAAGTACCCCGTCTCCTACATCGCCGTTTACCTGGAAAAAATAGAAAACCCATTTTATCCCCGGCCATAACCGGCCGGCGGACAAAATTTAAGCCCTTTATAGACTGCCCTATTTTTCATAAAATCTGGCGAGTGAGCATCATCCACGGAAACCCGGAGTGGCCGCCGCATGAATAAAATCTTAAAGATGGCTCTCCTTTTGTCGCCGATAATCTTCTGCCTGGGCTGCGGCGGGGACCCCATCGAGGTCACCCGTGTTCCCAAGGAAAGCGCTCCTTCGGAATCGGCGCAGGCCGCCCTGCCGGACGCCCCGCAAGTTGAGGACGAAAACTCCCGCATGCCTCCGCCGGCCGCAACGGCCGCCTCCGGCGAAGTGGCCTGGAAAACTCCCTCGGGATGGAAACAGGAGCCGGCGTCCGGAATGCGGCGGGCCAGCTTCAGCGTCCAAGGCGAAGACGGCCTGAGCGCCGACGTATCGGTGGTGAACCTTCCGGGGTCCGCCGGCGGGCTGCTGCAAAACATCAACCGCTGGCGGGAGCAAATCGCGCTCCCCCCGTTGAGCGAAAAAGAGCTCGGCGCGCATCTGCAAAGGACCGCGAGCGCCGCCGGCACGGTGCGGTGGGTGGACTTCGTGAGCTCGGCTCCCTTGGAGGGAAAGCATAAACGGCGCGTTCTAGCCGCCGTCCTCGAGCAAAGCGGCCAATCCTGGTTTTTTAAGATGTCGGGCGACGACCCGGCCGTGGCGGCGGGCCGCCGGGACTTCATCCGCTTTTTAGAGAGCCTCCGGCCTCCTAAATGAAATCGGCGGCAAAAAGATTCCTGGACGTTCTATCCTCCCTGCAGTTGACCATTCTCTGCCTAAGCCTGCTGATGGCGCTCATCGTTTTTTGCACTCTGGATCAAGTGCATTTGGGAACATTCGGCGCGGTGGATAAGTATTTCCGTCATTTTTTCCTTTATGGGCCCTCGGACGGCTTCGCCCGGCGGCTCCCCGTTTTCCCCGGCGGCGGCATGGTCGGCTCGATTTTGCTCCTCAACCTGAGCGCCTCGCATTTTTACCGCTTCCAATGGACGCGCCAGAAATCCGGCATTTGGCTGATCCACGCGGGCCTGATCGTGCTCGTCCTTGGCGAGTTTGTCACCGGCATGCTCGCCGTCGAGTCCCAAATGGCCGTCGAAGAAGGCTTCAGCCGCAATTACACCGAGTCGCCCCGGCTGACGGAGTTGGCCATCGTGGACGCCTCCTCAAAGGAACACGACGAGGTTTACAGCATTCCCGAGTCGATCCTCAGCCGGCAGAAGGTCATCCGCCACGCGAAGCTTCCTTTCTCGATTTTGGTCAAAAAATATTATGAGAACTCCACTCTGGCCGACAATCCCGGCTGGCTCCGGGAACTCCCGTCCCTGGCCACGATGGGCGTGGGGAAAAAAATCATCGTCAGACCCGCAGCGCCCGTCAGCCGCGACGATGAGGCGAACCAAGTCTCGGCCTTCGTGGAGCTCATGGACGGAGACCGTTCCCTCGGCGCCTGGCTTGTGTCCACCGCCGTGGACGCTCCCCAAGGTTTCAGCTATCTGGGAGTTCCCTACCGCCTTGCCCTGCGCCACAAGCGCACCTATCTGCCCTTCACCATTTTCCTGAAAGACTTCAAGCACGATCTTTACCCGGGCACGGAAATTCCGAAGAACTTCTCCAGCGCGGTGCTTCTGACCAATGCGGCAAAGAAGGAAAACCGGGAAGCACTCATCTATATGAACCATCCCCTTTACTATGAGGGAAAGACGTTTTACCAAGCCAGCTTCGCCAAAAACGACACCGTGTCCATTTTCCAGGTGGTCGAAAACCCCGGCTGGGTCCTGCCCTATATCGCCTTCATTTTGGTGGGCGTGGGGCTTTTGACGCAATTTCTGACGCACCTGCTGTCGTTCAAGGCGGAATCAAATCCATGAAAAAGCATTTACCTTGGCTGTTGCCGGCGGCGCTGGTTTTGTGGATGGGCGCCGCGTCTTTGCCCCCAAAAAACTCCGGCCCCATCGACGCGGAGGCTTTTGCCCGGCTGCCGGTGCTGCAAAACGGACGGGTCAAACCCCTCGACACCATCGCCCGCAACGCCCTTTTGATTTTGCGCGGGAAACAATCGCTCAAGACCCCGGACAAGCGCCTGAGCCCCGGCGAGTGGCTGCTGGACATGGCCGCCCGCCCCGATCGCGCCGACGGCTACAAGGTCTTCGTCATCTACGACCCGGATGTGCTGGGGCTCATGGGCAGGCAGCAGACGCAGGAGAAATACTTCGCCTTCGACCATCTCAGGCCATTTTTGGCGGCGGTGCAGCAGCAGGCGGAGCAGGCTGATAAAATCGAGCCCAAGCTCCGCTCGCGCTTCCAAGCCGCCGTCGCCAATCTCAACGAGCGCCTCGTGCTTTATCAAAAACTCCAGAACACCTTCCAAATTTCGGGCGACGAGAATTTCCCGGACGCGATTCGCGCCTACGCCGCCGGCCTCCCCGCAGCCTTAAAGGCCCTGCGCGGCCACCAGGCGGGCGGAAAATTCGACCAATCCGCGCTGCTGCGGCTGGCCGGATTTTTCAAGCGCTTTGAGTTCCTATCGGACGCAGCCTATTTTCTCCCCCTGCCCCCCGCGCATGGAGATTCGCCCGACGACTGGCAAAACATGGGGGCGGGCCTGCTCAAGACCATGAAGGCCGGCGAGATGCACCCGGGCATCGGCTTCTACGCCGAAATGCTGCGCGCCTACCGGGCCGCCGACGCCGCGGCCTTTGCGGGGAGCCTGTCGCAATACCAAACCTGGCTTGCGGGCCGGATCGCCAAGCCGGCTGCTCTGGCCGGCTTGGAGTATTTTTTCAACGCCGCGCAGCCTTTCTACAAAGGCATTCTGCTT
>MGUX01000033.1 GCA_001800185.1 Elusimicrobia bacterium RIFCSPLOWO2_12_FULL_59_9 | reverse complement strand
CCACGGCTGGTGGACCGTCGAGGGGGAGAAGATGTCCAAATCCAAGGGCAATTTCGTCGATCCTTTGGAGATGAAGCGCGCCTACGGCATGGCGGGCCATATGACGGTGTGGAATCGGTAAATTTCCTTTCCCACCAACTGCACGTCGGCCGGCCACAACGCTTGAAAACGGCCCGGCTCCGCGGCCCCATAGCCCGCGGCGGTGATATAGTTTAAAAGCGCGTCGAACCATACGTAAATGGTGTGTTTGGAGTCAAACGGGACGGGAATGCCCCACCGGACCTGGGTGCGGGAGACCGATAAGTCCCTCAAGCCCGCCTGGACGAAGTTGATGATTTCCTTGGCGCGGCGCGGCGGCGCGAGAAATTCCGGATGGGCGGCGTAATATTCAAGCAGCGGCGCCTGGTATTTCGACAGCTTGAAAAAATAGGAAGCTTCCCGGACCGTCTCCACCGGCCGGTCATGCACCGGGCATTTATTGCCCGGCGCGAGGTCGCCCGCGTCCCAGTAGTTCTCGCACGGAAGGCAGTAGAGCCCCTCATACGTTCCGAGGGTGATGTCCCCCCGCTTGTGGAGGCGCTCGAATATCTCCTGCACCCGCCGCGTGTGCCGCTCCTCCGTCGTCCGGATGAAATCGTCGTACTCGATGCCGAGCTCGGCCCACATATTTTTAAATTGCCCGACGACGCGGTCCACCCACTCCGTCTGGCCGACCTTCGCTTGGGAGGCGATCTTCTCGATATTGGCCCCGTGCTCGTCGGTGCCCGTCAAAAAAAAGACGGACTGACCCTTGCGCTTTTTATGGCGCGCCAGGATGTCGGCCGCCAGCGTCGTGTAGGCGTGGCCGATATGCGGGGCGGCGTTCACATAGTAAAGCGGAGTGGTGATATAGAAAACTTTCGGCATAAAGCCTGCACCTCCAGGACCGCGACGTGCATCACAAGCGCCGCGGAAGCGTTGCGTTTTAAATCGCCCTGCAGGCGAAGCAGGTTCTTGAGCGTCCGGGCGGCCTCCGCCCTTCCCACGGAGTCTTCCAGCCAAAACCCCCGCAAAAGAAGGCTCCACAAAGTCAAAAGTCCCGCCGCCTCTTCCCTGGCGCGGTGGGCCTCGCGCGGCAGGCGCGAGGCGAACTCGTGAGCGCCTCCAGGCGCGTCCCAAGGCGCCGACGCGGCGGCGGCCTCGTGGCGCCCCAGCGCCAAGGCGCGCTCCACCGAGCCGCCCGCCCAGCGGGACCAGCGCGCCGCCGTCTCCGCGGCGAGCGAGCAGCGCTCGACCAATACCCGCTTTAAAATTTCGCTTTCTAAAGCGAGAAAACGGACCGGTTGGCAGCGCGATAAAATCGTCGGCAGCATATTTTCGCGCTGCGAGCTGATCAATATCCAGTGGGACCGAGGCCCCGGCTCCTCCAGGCTCTTTAAAAGGGCGTTTGCGGCCTCCACCGTCATCTCGTGGGCGTCGTCCAAAATGCCGGCCTTGTGCTTGCCGAAAATCGGCTTATGCGTCATCGATTTCCGGATTTCGCGGATGGTGTCGATGCGCAGCGACGTCTGTTTTTCAAGAAATTGCTCCATCTTGTTCTCGTTGCCGCTTGAAAGCGCGGAGCGGTACTCTCCTTTGGGATCCTTGGCGGTCGCCGCCCGGTATTCGCGGTCCACGACGCGCACGTCGGGATGAAGTCCCTTTTCGGTCTCCACGCACTGCGGGCAATCGCCGCACGGGTCCGCGCCGCCCTTTTCGCAATTTATGGCTTTCGCCAGCTCTATGGCCGCGCGGCGCTTGCCCACCCCGCTCGGCCCGTAAAAAAGCAGCGCCGAGGGAACTTTGTCGCCGGCCGACATCGCCCTGAGGCGCTCCACGGCTCTAGTCTGACCCCAAATGTCGTTAAAAGACATGATTCAAATAGTCCGGTGGTTGCTCAATAATGGGTTTAGCTTTTTAAGAATCCGGGAATGGACTTTGCGGATGGCGCCCGCGGCGTCGATGAATGCCACGCGGGGCTCTTTTTTGAGCAAAGCGAAATATCCGCGCCGGACCCGGTCCCGAAACGAGGGCGGCTCTTTTTCCAAGCGGTCATGCGATTTGCCCCGCATGCGCTCCTTGAATATCTCCTCGGCCACGTCCAAAACGAGGGTCAAATCCGGAGACAGCCCCTCGGTCGCGACGCGGTTTAAGGTCCTGACCGTCCTCAGGGGAATGCCGCGGCCGTAGCTCTGATACGCCAGGGAGGCCAGCGTGTAGCGCTCCGAAACGACGATCTCCCCCCGCGCGAGCGCGGGGCGCACTTTTTGGGCGGTGTGCTGGACACGGGAAGCCTCGTACAAAAAAAGCTCGGTCAGCGGCAAAATGCGGAGGCGGGGGTCGAGAAGAATCTTGCGTATCGACTCCGCCATGGCGGTGCCTCCGGGCTCGCGGGTATGGAGCACCGCAAGGCCGCGCCGCCGCAGCGCGCGAACCAAAAGGACCGCCTGCGTGGATTTTCCGGACTTGTCCGGACCCTCCAAAACAATAAATAGCCCTTTTGGCGGCATAGGGCTATCTTATCAAAAATTCGTGTCGACTAGCTTTTTGCCCCGCCGTCCCACTTTACCACTCTACCACTTTACCACTCTGCCACTTTACCACTGATCACTCGATCACTTGCCCTCTCGATCACTTGACCACTTGCCCTCTCGATCACTTGACCACTGATCACTTGATCACTCTACCACTTCCCCTCACTCTATATGCCTGACGGCCAAGCCTGTTCCGTCTCCCTCCAAGAAACCCTTTCCATGGTGATTCGGGAGAAAATGACGTTTTCTCCCACGGTTTCGTCGTAAAAAACCTGCATGTTGGAGGTGCTGATGTTGCTGTCGCCCTTGACGTAAATGTAGCCATGGACGGTGACGTTGCCGCCGCCGGTCAGGTCGAGATCCCCCCCGACATAGATGAACCCGTGGACGAGCACGCTCGACAACGGATAGGTCAAGCTGGCGCTGGAGCTGTAGGAGCCGTCGACCCCCGGAAAGCCGGCCGGCGCCGAGCCGTCGTAGGTGGTGCGGTAAAAGCTCCAATCGTTTCCGTACTGCTTCCAGGCCGACTGGGGCACGTAGGCGTTATAGCTCCCGCCTCCCGTGCCGCCGTGGATGTTGAGGTTTCCCAAAACCACGATGGAGCCGTCAATGAAGACGTCGTTGGACCCACCGCCGCCGCTGCAGCCGTTGCACGTCGGACAGTTTCCGGACTGGAGGTCCAAATCGCCCGTAAAATAATGCACCTTGCCCCCGGTGTGGGTGTAATCTTTCATCGTCACGGTGCTGGAAGCGCAATAAATTCCGTTGGCCGTCGCGGAGGAAGCGTAGGAATCCAAAGTGATCTGCGGCTCGGGGGGGATGCTGTTGTAAAAGGACCACCACTGGATGCCGTCCGTGTTGGGAGGATCGGCGCCGTTGGCGTCTAAATCCACGGTGCTGGCGCCCTTAAACTGAGGGTGCAGGTTGCCGTTTGAATCGATAGGGGAGGGAGAGAATATCGCCCCCCACTCGACGGTGACGTTGCCCCCCACCGTGACGCCGCCGACGGCATAGATCGAGGACTTGCCGTTGGTGTTTTGATAAATGGCCTCAACGGCCCGCACCTCCTTGGTGCTGTCGTCGCGCCCGACCCCCAGCACCACGGCCTTGTCGTCTCCGGCGCCTTTGTAAATTTTGATGGAGTAATGCCCGCCGTCGAGGTCGTTGTAGCGCGTGTCGAAGTTGTGGCCGCTCATGCTGCCGCCGGCAAGTATCGTCGACCAGTTGGCGGTGCTGACGGTCAATTGCAGGTGGCCCCGGTCCACCGCCGCCTCGGCCAGATGAAAAGCCCGGCTGGAGCGCGTCTGCAAAGTCACCAGCTTGGCCTCCTGCTGAACCTTGAAAATGGTCATCGGGATCAAAATGGCCATGACGGTCAGAAGCAGAATGGCGATGACGAGCATCATGCCGTCTTCGTTTTTGACGCGGGAAACCGGGATCGGCTTCATCAGTTCATCACCCTGACCTTTTCAATGGACAGTTCCAGAGCCTTCGTGCCGCCCTCATAGCTCGCCCTTTCCATCGTGATGGAAACGCTGACGATGGTGGGGTCATCGGAGCGCGGAAAAGTGAAAGCGATGTATCTTAAGTCGCGGGACAGAACCGAGGTCGTATTGCCCCGCGTCATATAAAGATACTTATTGCTCTGGTAGACCCTGACCGAGGTGCCGCTGATCGTGGTGAAAGTGACGCGGGAGTAGGGCGGCTGGCCGGACGCCTGATCAATGACGATGCTGGCGGATTTGCCTTGCCGAAGGGTGCGGTTGATCGTGTCCAAACCCGTGCGCGCGTCCTTCTGGATGGCGTCTCTGGCGTCCGTCAGCTTCAAGAACCTCTGGAACTGAATCATAATCCTCGGGCCGATGCCGACCATGATGCCGATGATGGCGACCACCAACATCACCTCGATTAAGGTGTAGCCCTTTGTCGGGCCCTGTGCGGCGCTGACCGAGAGGCAGCGCCTGCTCGGGTCTGAAGACCGCTCCGGCTCCGCTTCGCTCCGTATGGAACCTGCGCGGCCCTCCTCATGGGAGAACCAATCCAGTGGCTTGGTTCTCCCTCTGATGGCGCCATGCCAAAGCAGGCGCCTGTCACCCTCTCCTTTAAGGAGCTTTCGGTTTACCGCGCGGTAAGTCCCGTCTTGATTTCTCATAGCCTTCATTTATCTAAAACGCGAAGTTTTTGCCGGTCACTGTATTTCCCGATGTTACGGAGATTCCGGAAAGCGTCTGCCTTGAGGTTGACGTGCTCGTGTCGCCGACGGTGGGGTAATGGGCCGACATGTTGTAGGTCAGCGTGGCCGAACCCCGCACCTCCAGGCTGTAGGTCCCGTCCGAACGGCTGGTGGCGGAGTAATAAACCGTGTTCGCCGCGGAACTGGAGGCGTAAATCGCCGGCGGAGTCGCGGATATGGTCGAGGTGCTGGCGACGATCAACACCCCGGTCGTGATGGCGGCGCCGCCTTTGGTAACGCTGCCCTGGATGGTCCCATAGGAGCCCGTCACCGTGAAGGTGCCCACGAAAACCGTCTGGGCAGTTACGATATCCTTGTCGATCGTCGCGGGAGAGGTGGTGTTGGAGGGGTCCACGATGGTCGTGAGCTCGAAAGTCCCGGTCGATAGGTCGTAAATGTAAAAATAACCCGAGCTGTCGCTGGTCCCCTGACCGGCTTGGTTGTTGTCCTTAGTGGCCACAACGGTGATATTCGGCAGCGGCGAAGACCCCGAGGTCACGTAGCCCTTGAAAGTTCCGCCTTTGGACAAATAAAAATACAGCCAGGAGGTCTCTCCGGTGGACACGCTGGCGTCCTTGACAGAGCTGACATAGCTGGGGTTGCTGAGATTGTTGGGATTGGCGGTCGCCGTCTGCGTCCCGGAGGTGACCGTCAAGGAAAAAAAGCCGTTTGATCCGGAAGTTTTGGAGACGCCGCCGGCCGTCACGGTGATGTCTGATAACGCCGTCAAGCTGACGGCGTCGTAAACGTAGCCCCGGATGAAACCCTCCGTGGCGGCCGTGCTCAGGCGCGCCACGTAAGCGCCGCTTTCAGGCCATGCCGGCGTGGTGGAGGCATTGGGAATCACGGTGGTCCCGCCCGCGCCAACCGAAACCCCCGTGAATTCCTGGGTATAGCTTCCGGCAAAAACGTTGACCGTCCAGGTGCCGGTCGCCACCTGAGCCAGCGTGAAGCCGTAATCCGGACAGGTTTTCGTGTAGAGGCCGCCGGTCACGGTCTTGGTGTAGTCGTTGATGCTCTCGGAAGTGGACAAGCCGTCGGAGGCCGAAACGACCAAATCCAGGCCTCCCGACCCGGCCGGGCGCCCGGAAATCATGGGCTTGGTGGTGGAGATGGTCCTGGGCGACCTGAGCCAATACGTTCCGGACCCCTCGTTGAAATAGAAGTTGCAGTAGTTGTCATCCGTGTCGTAGGCGTTTCCGTAGTTTGAATTGACCGCGCCGGCCGAGGACATGCGGACGATTTGGTTGCCGACCGCCAAGCCGCTTGCCGTCACCGCGTAGCCCGGAGCTCCCCCGACCTGGCAGGCCGAACCCGAGGTTTCCTCATAAAGATACGGAATGGCAAAGGCTGCGGTGTCCGACCAGCCGACGGCGTCGATGCGCTGCGTGCCGGCGGCATTCTGCAGCTCTATCGCTCCGGCCTTGTTGGCTAAGATATAGCTCTCGCCCTGGTTGGTGTAAACGGCGTCGGCGTTGATGTCGACGCTGTCCGTGGTCAAAATCCCGGTGCTGGCGATCAAATAATACCCGCCCGATGGAACGTAGGTGGAACGGTAGGTGATGCTGATGGGAGTCTCGTCCTGGCCCTGCCCAACCTGGCCATAGTAATTAAGCTGGATGTAGCCGGCGCCGATGGCGACCGAGTACGTGGTGGGATTGAAGAGCTCGACATATTCCACATTCCCCTGGGGCAACGTCGTTGAGGCCACCACCTGGCTGATCAAGATTTGCGTCGAAACGTAAACGCCGTTTGAGCTCACGGTTCCCGAGGAGATGGCCGTCAGGGTGAAGTTCTGCGTCTGGTCGGCTCCCGAGGCCACGCTCAAAAGAGAGGAATACCGGTTGTAATATCCAGCCATGACAGCCGACACCGTGTAGGAGCCGGCGATGACCGAAAAGCTGTATTTGCCGTCGGAGCCGGTGTAAGCCTGAAAGTTGGCGTTTTGAAGCGTCACCACGCGCACACTCTCAATGGGCAGGACCCCATCGGTGATGGTGCCGGAAATCGAGGAGTTTAAGGGGGTGACGTCCGGATTTTCCTTCACATTCGAAAGAGAAATTTGCTGCAGCGTGGCGCCTTGGAGCCAAAACACGTAAACGATGATTTTTTTGAGGCCGGGATCGGCGCTGGTGTAGCTCATGGTGGAAATCGAGCCGCCGACCAAGCTGGCGAAATCCACCCGGACGGCGCGCTCGAATTGAAGGCCGCCCACCGACAACGATTCTTTGGCGTAGTTGCCGTTGTCATAGGAGACGGCGGGGCTCACGCGCGTATCCGTGACCGAATCGACGGTCAAAAGGAGCATGTAATACGATTTATTCTTGAGCGTCTCGATTTTTTCCTGGGCCAGATTGGTGGCCAAGCTACGCGCCCGCATTTGACTCGACACCTTGGTCACGAATTTAAAGGCCTCAATAAAGCCTAGTATGCCGATCGACATAATCGCGGAGGCGATCAAAATCTCGACCAAGGTGAACGCCCGGTTGGACGCCAGCCGCCCGGCTCGCACTCGTTTAAACATAAGAATTTAAGATAGTATAATGGCTTTACCTCCTGAAATCAAGGGAAAGGGAAGGTGACTTTCATTACAATGCGTTATTTGATTTTGAGCCCCTCTTAGTTTATAATGAGCGAGTCTATGTTGGCGTCTCTAAAAAACCTCATCGGCCAAAATAAGGCGAAAATCGGCATCCTTGGAATGGGCTATGTCGGGCTCCCCCTGGCGGTGGAGTTCGCGAAAGCCGGATTTGAGGTCACCGGATTTGACGTCGCCCAAAGCCGCGTGCGCCAAATCAACCGCGGCCGAAGCTATATCGCCGACGTCGCGCAGCCGCTGCTAAAAGCCCTGGTTCGCCAAGGAAAGCTTCGCGCCTCCTCAGATTTCCGGGACCTGAAAGAGACCCAGGTGATCATCATCTGCGTCCCAACGCCGCTTAGAAAAAGCCGCGATCCGGACGTGTCCTATATTGTTTCGGCCGCCGGCAAAATCGCTCTCGCCCTGCGCAAGGGCCGGCTGGTCATTTTGGAGAGCACCACCTATCCCGGAACGACGCGGGAGCTCGTTTTGCCCCTGCTCGAAAAAACGGGGCTGAAGGCCGGCCGGGACTTCTGTCTGGCCTTTTCTCCCGAGAGGGTCGACCCCGCCAATCAAAAATTCAACATCGCCAACACCCCAAAAGTCGTGGGCGGCATCACCCCTCTCTGCACCGAGATGGCCCTTGCGCTTTACTCCCGCATCGCGGACAAAGTGGTGCGCGTTTCCACCGCGGAATCCGCGGAAATGGTCAAGCTTTTGGAAAACACCTTCCGCGCCGTCAACATCGCCTTGGTCAACGAAATGGCCCTCATGTGCCACCGGCTGAAAATCGACATTTGGGAAATCGTCCGGGCCGCCGCCACCAAACCTTTCGGCTTCATGCCCTTCTATCCGGGGCCGGGTCTGGGAGGCCATTGCATCCCCTTAGACCCCCACTATCTGGCTTGGAAAATGAAAACCTTGAATTTCGAGCCGCGCTTCATCGAGCTGGCCGGCGCCATCAACGGCACGATGCCGCGCCACGCCGTCGAGCGGTTGGGGGAAATTCTCAACCTGCGAAAGCGGACCATCAAAGGGAGCCGTTTTTTGATCCTGGGCGTGGCCTACAAGCCGAACGTCTCCGATTACCGGGAATCTCCGGCGCTCGACATCATCGAGCTGCTCTTGGAAAAAGGGGCGCGGGTCAGCTACCACGATCCCTTGGTCCCGCGGCTTAAATGGGAATCCCGCGCCTGGACCTCCGTGCCCGCCACGCCGCGGAGCCTCAAAAAATTCGATTGCGTGGTCATCGTCACGCCGCATAGCTCCATGGACTACCGCCAGGTCGTGGCCTCGGCCAAGCTGGTCTTTGACACGCGCAACGCCACGCAGGGGATTAAGAGCGGAAAGATTTACAAGCTGTGAAACCAGTGATCAAGTGGTCAGTGGTCCAGTGATCGAGTGGGCGTAGGGGAAAAGTGGTCAGTGATCAAGTCAACAAGTGATCGCGTGAGCGAACGGACGAACGATCATGCACTTGCTCTCTTGTTTTTTGATCACTTGACCACTTGAACACTTTGATCACTCGACCACTGACCACTTGCCCTTTATACAAACTCCTGAAACACTTGATTGGCGAGCAATATTCCCTTGGAAGTCAGCCTCGCCAGTGCCGATTCCCCTTCCAGACCCTCCATTTCCACCAGTCCCAGCGATTTTAATTTCACCCATTGCGGCTTAAAGGCTTGATAGGCTTCCGGAGGGAGCTCGAAGCCGTCCATTTGCCGCAAACCCAAAAAAATATCTTCTCCCATCCGTTTTTGACCGTCCAGGCTTTCCTGCCAATGAATCGGGCTCAGGCCCTTTTCCACCGCTTCGCAATAGGATTTGAGCGTCGCGACCCGGCCCTGACGCGCCCCGCCGAGGAAAGAAACGGCCCCGCAGCCGACGCCTATATATTCCCCGTTTCTCCAGTAGTTTCGATTATGGACGGCCTCGAAGCCCGGCAAGCTGAAATTGGAAATCTCGTAATGGTGATAGCCCGCCGCTTGCAGCCTCCCGATGGCCAAGGGATACATCTCGGAGCCCAAATCCTCGTCCACGACGACCCCTCTTTTACGTAAAACGGTCTGGTCCTCCACGAAAAGCCCGTATAAAGAAATATGCTGCGGCTTCAAGTCCAGGACGCGCTCGAGGCTCTCGGACCAGTGGTCAAGGGTCTGGCCGGGAAGGGCGAACATCAGGTCCACGTTGAGGTTTCCAAAACCGGCTTCCCGGGCCAGATGGAAAACCTCGAGAAACCGGTCGAAGTCGTGCTGGCGGCCCAAGGCTTTGAGCAAGGAGTCCTGAACGGCCTCCAGGCCGAGGCTCAAGCGGTTGACGCCGCAATGAAGAAGCGCCTCCAATTTGGCCGCGTCCAAGCTTTCGGGATTGGCCTCGAAGGTCGCTTCGCGGCCCGAACCCCTCAAACTCCCCCAGCGGCATTCGACCGCCCGAAAAAGCTCCTCAATCTGCTCAGCCGATAGTTCGCTGGGAGTGCCGCCTCCGACATAGACGCTGTCCACCGGGAGATGCCGGTAGGCGGCCATTTCGCTAGCCAGCGCGTTAAGGTAGCGCTGCGACCAGTGCCCCTGCCCGCTGACGGCGACAAAGTCGCAGTAATAGCACTTCACCGCGCAGAAAGGAATATGGACGTAGAGACCCCGCATAGGAATAACCGGATGAGAGGGAATCCGCCAACTGGGGAATTCGGGTCAATTTTTCTTCTTCAAAAACGCCTCGAAGAACTCGATGGGCAAAGGAAAGAGAATCGTCGAGGATTTGTCGCCTGCCACTTG
>MGUX01000032.1 GCA_001800185.1 Elusimicrobia bacterium RIFCSPLOWO2_12_FULL_59_9 | reverse complement strand
CAAAACGGCTGTTCGTGAGAAATAAAGGCAGGTGCTTGAAGTTCTCGGCTCAAAAACTATCGGGAAGGGACTGCTACTGGCGAAGTTGGGTTAACTTTGAGTGGCAGTACTTTCTCGCGAGGACCCAAAGGACTTTGGCGACCGAGAAATGTTTTTATTCCTTAATTTCATAGGGGGGTGACGCTGGGATTTGCCTGCAGGCCTCCGTAACTTATCAGGTCACGGCGGCATGGTCCGCCGACCTTCATGGGGTACAGTCCCGTTAGGGACGCCATAGGGGCGGCAGCCCCTTGGGGAGCGCCCCAAGGTTCCTTTGCAGACCTCGGGGCCATCAGGCCCGAGAACCGCAAGGCTCGCAGGGCGCGACAGAGGGGAGGGTTCCCAACGGGGCCAGGGGGAGGGGGGAGCACGAGTGCTCCCCCACTGGGATGGCCGTAGAGGGGGGTGCCCCTAGGGCAAACCCGGCGGCAAGCCCCCCGAATAAAGATTTCTGGTCTAAAAAAGAATTCGTTTCAGTTTTTCTTCCACCACATTTCGTAGAAAATTGCGGCGAGCATCCAGGCGAAGGCTATCGAGTACGCGGCGCCGGAGGCCATGGATAGGAGTTCCCACCTTTCGGAGCCGTATTTCAAAAGAAACCAGGAGGCGACGTCGGCCCAGGCCCCTATAAAAGGAAGGGTGATCAGCGCCAGGGTCAATTTCCCACGGCAGCCCGCCAGAAGAAAAATCGCCCCGGTGATGAAATACATGGTGCCGTGGCCGAAGGCGTGCTGGTGGGTCATGCGCAGGAGCGCGGCGAAGCTCTTATAGGAAAAATGCGCCTGGGCGGAGGGCGCCACGTCGCGGGTCACCTCCCACACCAGCGCCGCCGCGGCGAGATGGTTGAAGCAAAAGGAGGTCAAAACCAAGGTGATAAGCCACTTGGCCTCGATGGGAAGCTCCTGGAGCTTGGGTGGGAAGGTCACGGGGCCTTCTCTTCGGCTTTTTTGGGCGACGCTTTTTTATCCGCAAAGGGCTGGAAAAACTGCCGGAGAATGAGGCCTCCCCTGCGGACTTCGTCCACGATCTCTTGGGATTGTTCCGCCAGGCCGGGCTTCGGCGGCTTGACGCCGTCGAGTTGATCCGGGAGCTTCGATGCGAATTGGTCCGTGTACGCCGCTTTCTTGAAAGCCCGCTCGTGCGTCGAAAAAAAGCGCAGCCCCGCGACGCGGGCGGGCCTGCCCTCGGCAGCGGGCCTGCCCGCTGCCGAGGGATAATAGGCCGCGAGGTAATAGCTGTCGCTTTTGGCGGAGGAGGTGTAGAGAGCCGCTCCGAGGGGGGCGTCTTCCTTGTAGGCGATGAAGTAGGTGGGGTAGAGGTCTTGGTCTCTTAAGGGCGCGCCGAGAATTTTCTCAATCTTCGCGCGTTCTTTATCATCTATCTTTTCTTCTTGAAGCTCGTAGCGGTCCGAACCTGGGAAAAGCGCCTGAAGATGCTTTTTTGGCGCGTGGGCCGGCGGTATATTTTCGAGCCACGGGCCGGGCGCATCGGGCGTGGAGCGCGGGTCCCCGGGGTTGGCCTTGGCCTCGATTTCCTCCAGGGTCTTCGCGCCGTCCTCGTCCAGGTCGAGCTCCTCGAGTTTGGGAAAGGCTTTTAAATCGGCGCCGTTTTTGGAGAAGCCTTTGCCGTAACCCGTGAGGTCCCAGTTGTCGGCGTCATGACAGGCGATGCAGGCGGGCTTGAAGCCGTAATGGGCGTTGAAAAGCCTTTGGAACGGAGGCAGGGCGAATGCATTGCCGCCGAGGAACGCCGTGAGCATAAGCGTCAAAGTCCAGAGACGGGTGTGTTTCATCTTCGTCCTCCTAGAACCAAAAATGCGCCGACAGCGAGGCTTGGTTGTCGGGCTGCCTCGGGCGCAGCCGCCTGACGCGAAACTCGGGGGTCACGGAGCAATAAGGCGCCACGAACCACTCGGCCGCCAGGGAAAATTGCTGTTGATCGTCGCCCCCGGCGGAAACGTCGGGATTCATAGTGTCGAAGCGCCCCTTGAGCAGAAGCACCTTGGGCCGCGGGGCGTAATTGATTTCGAGGAGCGTCCCCTGGAAGCGCGTTCGGGCGTTGTTGGAAAGCGCCTGATTGACCCCGAAGGCGCCTTCGCCCATCACCACCACCGGGCCGAGCTTGAGCCAGGCCATCGGGCCGTAGCGAAGCTCCTTGCGGTCCGTCGAGGCGATGCCGGTGGTGTTTTTGAAGGCGCCGCCGCCCAGCATAAAAATATCCCGGATTATTCCGAGGCGGGCCGCGAGGGCCTTGGCCCCGGCGGTGTTGTTGGCGCCGCCGTTGGTGTAGGCCGCGTTGGCAAAAAAGCCCTTCTTGGGAGAAAGGCCGATTTCCACGCCCGAGTCGCTTTGCCCGGATTTCATGCCGAATCCGACCCCGCTGGCGCTCACAAAAGGGGCGCTGTTCTTGATGAAGGCGCTGTCGTCCGGGTCCTCGCTCTGGAGTCCATACGGCAGAAAAAATTTGCCGGCCTTGACGTAAAAGGACGGAAGAGGAAACTCATCGCCGGATTTCCACAGGCCGTAGGCCTGGGCGGTGATCCCGTCGTTGGCGTGATAGACGAAGCTGACCCCGGGGGAGGGCTCCGCCGCCAGGTAAATCGCCGTGCCGCGCGGCGGCGAATTATAGATCGCTCTTTGGCGCTCCGCTTTTTTCCACAGAAAGCGGAAATCCGCTCCGAGAGTGAGGGCTTCGTTGATTCGGGTGGGCGAGTTTTGCGTGGCCTTGCGGATGCCGCCGCCGGCCGGGTTAAAATGGCAGGCGGAGCAATTGATGCCTTTGGAAGCGGCGTAATAGGGCCGCGGCCGCGCCAAGGGTTTGAGGACCAGATAAAGCGACGCGACGAGGAGAAATATCTTTGCGTTTTTTAGCATGAGTTTCCTTTTATACCTATTTCCTTACCGCCCCTTCAACATCCTCTTTCTCACCAAGCATAGCCGACGCTCAGGCGATGGGCTTGGCCCAGCTCTCCCATCGGCGTCGCCGCGTAATCCAGGCTCAGGCGGTTCAAGCCGAAGCCGATGCCGAAGCTCGGGCCGCTAAATCCGCGCACGCGCCCGGCGAGGCTGGAATATCCGGCGCGGAGCCACAGGGAGGTCCCGGACTCCGAAAAAATCCGCGACTGGGCGCCCAAGTGAACCAGGGGCTGGTTGTCCCGAGGCGCTTCCACATCCACGCCGAGCAAGAAACCGTGTTCCCAACGGTAGGCGGCGCCCAGCCTGAGGGTGGTCGGCAGGGGATCGCCCCGCTCTTCGAACTTCAGGCGTGTTCCGGCGTTTTTTAAGACCAAAGAGAGGTTGAGCCCGCTCAAATCAAGAACTTGAAAACCGAGGTCGAAAGCGAAAGCCTCGGCGCTTTTAAGGATCTTTGAGGAAATCCATCTTGCGGCGGCTCCCACCCGCAGCCGGCCCCACTGCCGGCCGTAGCCGAGGCTCGCCGCCAGGCTGTAGGGCGAAAAGCTGCCCAGGCGGTTGCCGGAGGCGTCGGTGTGGATGGCGGCGCCGGCGGTCAAATAGGTGAAGTCCAGACCCAGGGCGCCCCGATCGCCCCCGAGAGGCAATCCAAGGCCGATGTATTCGAAATTGGAGGCGTTGAGGTAGGAGGCGAACATCATCGACACCGCCGGTTTTTGAAGGCCGGCGAGTCCCGCCGCGTTCCAGTAAAGCGCGGTGGGATCCTCCACCGAAGCCGACACGGCCTCGCCCATGCCCGCGGCGCCGCCGCTGACCCCGAGCTTAAGAAAGTTCGCTCCCGAAGTGCCGACGCTGCGGGAGGTGAAGTCGCTCCAGCTTATAGAGGGCAGGAGAAGCAGGAGAAACAAAGTGATCAGTGGTCGAGTGATCGAGTGATCGAGTGATCGAGTGATCGAGTGATCGAGTGATCGAGTGACGGAATGGGGCCGGTTCTTAGGCGGCAAGTTGTTAACGAACGCGCCAAATTGAAAAAAAATACGCCAAAGTTTATCGTAAATCTTTAACATGACCGCTCGTTTACTGGACCACTTGACCACTTGACCACTCGATCACTCGACCACTGACCACTAGTCCCCCGGACCACTTTCTTTCATCGCTGCACCGCGACGGTGAAGACTCGCCTGCCCCCGCCCGCGGCGACGACGGCCAAGTAGGCCCCGCTGGCCGCCTCCATGCCGCTGGAGTTTCTGCCGTTCCACACGGCGATTCCGGAAGCGTTGGCCTGCAGTTCGCTCATGAATTCTCCCGCCAGAGTGTAGACGCGCACCGCCGCGCCGGCCGGAAGATGGGTGAAGTTCATACTGCTATGTCCCTGGGAGGGGCGAAGGGGATTGGGGTATATGTGGACGTCGGTCAAATCGTTTCCGGCCGCGATGCCGACGAGGGCGAAAACCGAGAATCGGCCGGCGGAAGCGGTGACTTTTTTTCCGGCGGCGTCGCGGACATTGGAGGGGACGTCGCTCCAAGCCGTTTGACCGGAGTCCCAGGAAACCATCTTCAACGTGTCCGCGCTGATGCTGGTGCCGTCGACCAGCCCGTCGCCGTTGGAATCCGGATAGGCCAAGGCCAGAGTGGCCGGGGCGCTGAAATCGACGGCGAAGCGGCCGCTCCCCGTGGAGGCCAGAAACTCAAACAGCGCTCCCGGCGCCCGCCTAAGTCCGCCGGTCAAGCTCGCGTCCGCCGTCTGGATTCCGGAAGGAGAGTCCGCGCTCAGGGGTTTGCCGGCGGGATCCACGGAGACCAGGATCGTGCCGTTGACCCCGGCGCCGAAGAGGGCCGAAGGCACCGAGACGGTGGCGCCTTGAACCGTAAAAGCGGCAGTGGAAGCGGCCAGAACGGAGAGCGCCTGCTGCGGGGTGGCGGCCGTGACGTAGGCGGAGGGGCTTTCGCCGGCGCTGTTGACGGCCACCACGCGCCGGGTGAAGGCGGTGGCCGAGCCGAGCCCGGTTTCGGTGAAACTCAAGGTCGCGCTTGAAAAGGAGGACACAAAGCCCGCGGTGGAAGTTTCCAAACGGTAGCTGTCCGCTCTGGCGACGGCGGCCCAGCTCCAAGAGATGCTTCCGGTCGAGTGCGCGACGCCGCTGAGGCTGGGGACGGCGGGGGAGGTGGTCGAGGCCGCCGGGGCGGCGAGGGAAAAACTGTTGAGGTACGTCGCCGAATCGCTTCCGGCGGCGGCGTTGGGGCCGGCCATGTAGAAAGTGACGTTGCCGACGTTGGTCGGCGGAGCGGTCCAGGCGAAGCTCCAGCTTGCCGCGCCGACGCCGGAACCGACATGCTTGAGCCCCCCTCCGGCGCTGGCTTGGTTGTTTGAGCCCGCGGACCAACTGCCGACGGATTGGTTGCTCGCGTCCGCTTCGGCGACGATCTCAAATCCTCTCGGGCCGGAGGGCGTCAGCGTGAGATTGTAGGTCGCGCCGGCAGAGTAGCCGGAGCTGATGCCGGAGAGGGAAAAGGCCGGGACGCGGCTCACGGCGGCGTGGCAGCCGGAGGCGTTGCAGGATTGGCCGTCCCCGGGCGAGCCCGTGCGGCCTACCGGTTCTGGATTTCCGGCGCTGTTGCTGTGAAGGCGGTCGAGCCCGGCCGAAAAGAGGAGGAAGATGAGGAGGACCTTCAGCTTTTCAAAGCTAGATTTAGAGAATCTCAACTTCCTTGATCTCAACTTGGCGGTAGCGGCCGGAGGCGGGGATGTTTTGGAGGTCGTTGAACTCCGGGCGGTTCTTGCGGATGAGCTCGCCGGCGATGTCTTTTAAATCCTCGGGCGTCTCGGCGTCGCTGTGGACGACGTAGTCGAAATAGACGGCGTTGGGATATTTTCCAAAAAGATCCGGGGCGCCGGGAGCGCGGTCATCGGAGAGATGCTCCGCGAGGGCGTCCTGCACGGATTTATCCAGGGCCAGTCCCACATAGAGGGTCTTGCCCTGCTTGTTTTCATCAAAAGTGATGAACTCATAAATGCCGGGCAGGGGCGGCGCGTGGTTGAAGAGCGCGTCCGGTTTGAATCGGAAGCAGCGCTCCGACATCACGATTCTAAAGGTCTTGGCTGCCTGCGCGCCGCGCGCCGGTTCGTTGGTGTTTTTGGTCATAAGGTGTATAAGTTTAGTTTAGATTGGCGGCCTTTGTCCAGGCCGTGGCCCTGATCCTCCGATACGATAGCGTTTTATCTCCGCCAGGGCCTGCCGCCGATGGGGCCCATCTGCCTGCGGCCGGAGCAAGCGCCTCCGGCGCCCCAGGCGCCGTGAGCTCCCTTCGCCCCTCCGGGGCTTCTGGGTCCCAACGCTCTGCCGTTGGGGCTGCGAACGGCCGGCCCGGCGACGCGCGCGCCGGTTCTTCCTCGGGCGATCCGACCCCAAGCCGCCACCCGTCGGAATTAGGCGCCGTGCTTTGTCTTCTTCGACTGTTTCTGTGGCTTAGACTTAAACGGTGAATGCCGCGGAATTGGAATCGACGTGTCAGTTCGCCAGCGCGAGATGTCAATGACGGATGTATCGAGATACGCCGTGCCATGACGCAACTTTGCCGTGCCGGCAGGGGTTGTGTTATACGTCTCGGTGCGCTGGCTACCAGTGTCCTTGTTCACGGCGCTTCCAACATACTTCCAGTCGGCATTGGGTTTGCCCTGTCCAATGAGCTTGGCGAACATCATGTGAATGAACAGAATATCGCCGCTCGTGTTGTCGAGCGAAAAGCAGGCAATTAAATGCCAGCCCGGGTGTCCGTTATGGCTTTCACCACCTTTCCCCGGCCGGATGGTACTCTTCACCTCCAGGCCGGCTATAGTGCCGCTCGTATTCTTGCAGACCAAATCCGGGTATCTCTGATCGTGGTTGTGTTTGTAGGGAGTAAGTCGCGAGAATGAGTCAGTCAGGATGTTCGAGACAATTCCGCTGAAATTGTTCCCTTGTATATAAGCAGAGAGTGGGCGTCCGGAAGCCTTTATCAATGTTGTGTTTATTAAGCGCACCACCTTGTGTGTTTCGTTGATCGCCGTCTGTAAGTGTGCCTGTGACAGTCCTGGCGGCAGTGGCGCTCCGGGGATAAAGAATTGAGGATTGACCGTGGGAATGGGTCGTGAATCAGCGTATGCGTGATCAATAAGGGTATCTACCTGCAGCCCTAAAGATCGAGCAATAGATTCTAAAATGCCGATGGTGAAGTTCTCTTTTCCGTTCTCGACGGCAGAAAGATACTGGTACGTGATTCCAGCTTGTTCTGCAAGTCTGTTCTGCGAGAGACCGCTCGCCTCGCGCAAGCGACGAATCGCTTGGCCAATTATGGCGTTGGCAGTAGCGCTCATTATGCTAAAATAGCATTTGGCATTAGGGATGTCTTTCAACTATAGTAGAACAATGAAGCAACCAATATTAATACGGGGCGACTGCATGAAGAAAATCGGTGATTGGGCGGACAACTCCATCCATGCCGTATGCACAGATCCGCCCTATGGGCTCGTGGAGTTCTCGCCGGATGAGGTTGCAAAACTTCGGTCGGGCAGGGGGGGCGTTTGGCGCTTGCCCCCAAGGTGGGATGGTTGCGAGCGGCGACCCCTGCCACGGTTCACGATTCTGTCGCAGGAGCAGAAGAAAGAGATTGAGGCTTTCTTCCGTCGATGGGCTTTGGTCCTTTTGCCGAAATTACGCCCCGGGGCTCATGTTGTGATAGCCGGAAATTCCGTGTTGCAGATGTATGTGCAAAACGCGCTGGTTGCCGAGGGGTTTGAAAATCGGGGAACAATTCTACGACTTTACCACGGATTCAGGGGGGGGGATCGGCCAAAGAACGCGGAACGGGAATTCCCCAATGTGTGCGTAACCCCTCGTGGGAATTTCGAACCCTGGATGCTCTTTCGGAAGCCCATTTCCGAACGAACCGTTGCGGCGAATCTGCGCAAATGGGATACGGGCGGATTGCGCATGCTTGAAGGTGGAAAGCCGCTGCCCGATGCGATCCCTAGTTTCAAAACCCCAGCAAGAGAGCTGGAGATTGCTGATCACCCGTCATTGA
>MGUX01000031.1:1927-12308 GCA_001800185.1 Elusimicrobia bacterium RIFCSPLOWO2_12_FULL_59_9 | reverse complement strand
TCGAAGCCATGTACGTCGAGATCGCCCGCGAACACCGACTAAAACTCATGCCCTTTCTGTTGGAAGGCGTCGCCGGACGTCCCCGATATAACTTGGAAGACGGCATCCACCCTAATGCCGAAGGCCACCGCCTCATCGCCGGCAACGTGCTCGCATTTCTTAAGAAAGAGAAGGTGCTGAGGTGATGGACGCCGCGCTCCTGGCGCTCAAAGAAGTGGCAAAATCCTTCCCCTCGCCGGGAAAATCCCTGATAATTCTGGAAAGCGTGAGCCTCGAAGTGCGGGGCACCCAGACTCTTGCCATCTCGGGGCCGAGCGGCAGCGGAAAATCAACGTTGCTGGGGCTGATGGCCGCGCTGGAGCGGCCGGATTCGGGAGAAATTTTTTTCCGCGGCCAATCCATGCGCGGCTGGGACGAAGATGCCCTGGCTGCCTGGAGGAGCGCATCGGTCGGTTTTATTTTTCAGAATTTTGGCCTCATTCCCAGTCTCACCGCGCTGGAAAACGTCTCCCTTCCCCTTGAGATACTTGGCTGGGGGCTCAGGGCCGCCGCCAAACGGGCCGCGGAGATTCTAGATGAATTGGGCCTCAACGGCCGCCACGACCATTTCCCCTCCCAGCTTTCCGGAGGCGAGCAGCAGCGAGTCGCCATCGGCCGGGCTTACGCGCACAGCCCCGCGCTCATCCTCGCCGATGAGCCCACCGGCAGCCTGGACCGGGACACGGCTGAAAAAGTCTTGGGCACGTTGCTCAACATCAACTCCGCAAAAAAAACGGCGCTGGTGGTCGTCACACACGACGACGACATCGCTTCCCGCATGGGCCGCAGGCTCCTCTTGAACCAAGGCCGCATCGTCCCATGAAAAGCCTGGGCCTTTTTGGGGCGCGTCTTTACAGACGCCACCTCGGCCGGATGCTTTTTTTCAGCTCGCTCATCGCGGTCGGCGTCGCTTTGCTCTTCGGCATCGAAAATCTCCTGCGGACCATCGAGCACGGCGTCGCGGCCAAAGCGCGCGAGCTTCTTGCCGCCGATGTAGCCGTAGAATCCGAAAGACCCTTCAGCCCGCAGGCCATGGCCGTCTTCGCGCGCCTTGAGACCGGCGTCATCAAAAACGCCGGCATCCTCGAATTCGCCTCCATGCTGCAGCCTGCCGGGCCCGGCGCCGCGCCGTTTTTAGTGAGCGTAAAAGCCGTCGACGAATCCTATCCATTTTACGGACGCCTCCAGACGGCCCCCCCCTCCGGCAGGGCTAGGCTCTTTCAAGAAGGCGCCTGCCTCATTGAGGATGTCGCCGCCCTCCAGCACGGACTTAAATCCGGAGACCGCGTGCGGCTCGGCCACATTCGTTTGAGGATCGCGGGTGTCATCAAACGCGAGCCCGACCGCGGCCTGTCGGGCTTTAACTTGGCCCCGCGCCTGCTTGTGTCGCTTGCGCGCGCGCATGAAACGGGACTCATCCGCTTTGGAAGCCGCATTCGCCACCGCCGTTTATTTGCCATTGAAGGACCCGGCGATTTTCGCCTGGCGGCCGCGCGGCTCAAGCAGCGTCTGGAGTCCGAGCTCGATGATCCCTATGTCCGCGTCACCGCCTTCGCCGACGCAGAGGCGAGAAGCCGCGAAGGCCTAAAACGCGCCGCGCTTTTTTTCGTCCTCGTCGCTTTGGTAACCTTGCTCCTCGGAGCCGTCGGCATGGCGGCCGGCTTCACTACTTTTTTAAACGAACAAATTGAGACCGCCGCCATTTTGCGCTGCCTGGGCGCTGGTCCGCGCGACATCGGGCGGCTCTATCTGAGCCTGTGCGTCGCCGTTGGCCTTGGCGGGGCCGCGCTGGGAGCTTTGGGTGGCGGCGCGTTAAACGCCCTGGGCCTTGCGGCGCTTGAAGAATTCCTGGCTCCCGGCTTGGGCCTTTCCCCGACTCTGCATTGGCCGAGCTTGGCGGGGGGCTGCGGCCTGGCGCTGGCCGTTTCGCTGGCCGTCAACGCGCACAAGGTGAAGGCCCTTTCGCGGCTTTCGCCGCTGGACTTTTTTCGGGGGAAAGTGCTCGGGCTTCCGCCTGCGGTGCGCACCGACGCCATCGCCGCAGCGCTCGCTTTGGCCGCCCTCTATTTTTATACCAGGCTCAAGGCCGGATCGTGGGAGGCCGCCCGCAACTTCACGCTCTCCCTGACGGCATCCGTCGCGGCGGCGCTGACCCTTATCCTGGCCGCTCTCTGGTCTCTGTCGAAAGCCGCTCGGTTCCTAAACGGACCGCGCACCTTCGCCCTGCGCCATGGTTTGCTTGAGTTGACTCGGCGCAAACCGCGCAGCTTGGTCTTTCTTTTCTCCCTCTCTATCGGCTTCTCCCTTCTGGGCGCCCTGGAGCTGGTGCGCCACAGCCTGGTCGCGGAGTTCCGCCTCACGCAGGGCCCCGGAGGCCCGAATCTTTTCCTTGTGGACGTTCAGAAATCCCAATTGACGGGCGCCGCCGCTTTGGCTGCCCGCTACGCGCAGACTCCGGCCGTGTTCGCCCCCCTGGTGCGCTCACGCATCACCCACATCAATGGCGCCGCAGTGCAAGCGCAAAGGTTGGAAGGGGTCTCGCGCGAAGCGCGCGACCGGCGAAGATTTCTGACCCGGGAGCAAAACCTCACTTACAAAGATGACCTTCAGGAAAGCGAAGAAGTGGTGCGCGGAGATTTTTGGAAGCCCGGCGAAAGCCGCCCAAAGGTGAGTCTGGAGCGTTGGTTCAGCGAGAGGACCGGAATCGGGCTTGGCGACCGGGTGAGCTTCGACATACAAGGCCGGGCGTTGGAGGCGGTAGTGACTTCCATCCGCAAAATCGATTGGTCGAGCGCCCGGCCCAATTTTTTCATCGCTCTGCCGACATCCTCGCTGGAAAACGCTCCCCAAAGCTTCATTGCCTCGCTGGGAGTGCCTCAAGCGGAGCGATCGGCCCGTTTTCAAAAAGAAATCATCGGCGCCTTTCCCAACGTCTCCGTGATTGATATTTCAAAGATTTTAGAAAACGTGGAGAGAGTGTTAGGCATCCTGTTGAGAGCATTAAATCTCCTGAGCTGGTTCTGCGTGGGAGTCGGCCTTTTGGCCCTCGCGGGCACTCTCAGCGCCGGTCACCGGGAACGATGCGAGCGCGCCGCCCTCTTCCGGACTCTCGGCCTGACCAAGTCTAGGGTAATGCTCGTTGATTTTTGGGAGTTTCTGTCTATTGGCGCCGTTTCTTTCCTCATCGCCGCCGCCATCGCCCTCGGCCTCGGCTGCCTTCTAACTCGGCAAATCGACGTCCGCTTCCTGCCGCAGCCATGGCCGTTCGTAAGGATTCTGTTGCCCGCTCTTTGGATGCCGCCGGTGGTGGGAGTTTTTGCCAACTGGAAAACTTACCGCGCCGGCGTCATGGAAAATTTGCGGCGCGAGCTTTGAAATCCCGCCTTATTTTTTCGCTTTGCGCTTTTTTGTGCCGGCGGCCGGCGCGGCTTTCCGCTTCAACTTCCGGAGGCGTTCCGCCACTTCTTTGGCGTCTTTAGCCTCGGGCTCAAACTCTAGGTATTTCTTAAAGTTGTCGGTCGCGCATTCAAAGTTCTTGGCCGCTTCGCAGGCGCGGGCCAAACCTTGATATGCGGCCGGCCAGTCCGGCGCCATTTCGACCGCCATTTCAAATTCAGTGATTGCCGCTTCAAAATCCCGGAGCGCCTTGGCCTTCTTGACCGCGGTCTCCGCGTGGGCCAATTGCCGCTCGGCTTCTCCCGAAACATGAACTCGCGCCCCAGCCCGCCTTAAAATCCGCACGATCTCGCCGTAATTCTCCTCAGCCGCGGCGGCCAGGACGCTGCGTCCATCCGCATCCCTGGCGTTGATATCCGCGCCGTTTGCGATTAAAAGCTTGACACCCGCGACATGACCCCCTTCCGCCGCCCCCGCCAAGGCCGTTTTGCCATAGGCGTCCTGTGCGTTGACGTCGGCGCCGCTGGCGATCAAGATTTCCGCGACGTCCGCGTGTCCTGCTCCGGCCGCGCACATTAGGGCTGTTCTGCGGTCATTGTCCTTGGCCGTCACCTCCACCCCGAGATCGATAAGCGCCTTGGCGGTGTGGCTGGATGCCTTGTATGCCGCGGCGACCGCCATCAAAACGGTGCGGCCGTTTTTGTCTCTGACGTTGACATCCGCGCCGAGGTCTGCGACGTTTCTTATGGTCGAGGTAGAGCCTGCGAGCGCGGCCGCCCACAAGGCGGTCCTCCCTTCTTTATCCGCGACGCCCACCTCGGAGCCCTTTTGGAACAAAAGCTTCAGCGTCCGGGCTGGGGCGCCGGCCGCCGCCGCAACCGCCAGAACGGATTTTCCGGCGTTTTCAGTTGCCTTTACATCCGCTCCGGACGCGACGAGCGCGTTGATGATATCATCGTGTCCCGCTGAAGCCGCGAACATAAGCGGCGTCAGGCCGCCCGCCTCCCGCTTGGCGTTCACGTCGGCTCCGGCCTCGATTAAGACCTTTAATATTTCCAGGCGCCCCCCCGAAGCCGCAGCCATCAACGGCGTAAAGCCGAAGTCGTTTTTAGTGTCCGGCCTCCAACCTTTTTTGAGAAAGCTCCTGACCTCCTCGATATTTCCCTTTTCGACGGCGGTGATGAGCTTGGTCGTCATGCCTCCATCGGTCTGCGCCGCAGCCGATGCGGCCTCCATCAACAACGCCGCCGTCAATAGGCGCATTATCTTGTCCATGCCGGCTTTATTGTAGCAAAGGTTATGCGTCGCCGCGACCAAAAAACCGCCTCCATTTTATTCAAGCGACGCCGTATTTGATAGAATTGCGCGATGAAACGCCTGTTTTCGGCGCTTGTGCTGGCTTTTCTGTTTCTGGCCCACCCCTTCCTGGCCCAAGCGGTTGAAAAGGACATGCCGCGCCCCGTAAAAATCTGGCCCTTCCTCCTCTACGAAAGCGGCCCCGACCGCACGGACGTGGAAATACTTCTTTCTCTCATCTATTACGAGCGCGAATTCAACCGCCTTTCCCTCGGCTTTAGGCCCTTCTATTCTCGCACTTGGGATCCGGACCAGAAGTACTGGCGGTGGAGCGCGCTTTGGCCTCTGGTTCGCTACGAGCGCCGGGACGAAATCCGGACTTTGTCGGTCCTGCCCCTCTACCGCCGTCAAACAGCTCCGGACAAAGCGGAGGCCGTTCTCTTTCCGGCCTACAGTTATTTCCAAGAGAACGAAAAGCGCCGGCTGGGGGTGATCGGCTACAGCCCGATCACTCTCTTCGATTTCCGCAGGGATTTCGGCACCGGTGAGATCAACCGGCGCTGGCTGTGGGCTTTTTATCGGCGCAAGGACGAGGAGACCTCGTTAAACTTTTTCCCCTTAATCCGCCACAAAAAAAAACCGGAGGATGTTTTCTCTTACTTTTTCCCCTTCTACAACTATGAGCGCGATGCCCAGGGACGCACTTTGGGCATTCTCGGATACGCCCCGCTTTCCCTCGTCGACTTGCGCCAAGACTACCAGACCGGTGAAACCTACAAGCGCTACGCCCTCGTCACCTATCGGAAAAGAGACCCAACAACGAGCCTGAGCGTCTATCCTCTTTATCGGCAGCAAAGAGCTCCGGGCGAAAGCTCTACGGAGCTTATGCCCATTTTCTACCACGCCCGGAAAACCTTCGGCAACTACATTCATTTTTCCATGTTTGGGCTCTCAAATTACGCCAATATTTTCGAATACACGCGGGATGACGGCCGGAAGCTGCTCTCCTGGCATATGGCGCTCGTCTACGGCTCCAGCCGGGAAGGCAGTCGGTCCGAAAAATCCATCATTTGGCCCTTTTTTCGCTCCGCCCATAATCCGGAGACCGAGGAAAAAGACCTCAACCTTTTATGGCCGCTTTTTAAGCGCTACAGAAACCCGGATTATTTCTCTGAGCGTTTTCTCCCCTTCTACGCCCGCGCCCGGGATTCGGAGTTCAAGAACTTTTCGGAGCTGCCGCCCTGGGCGTTATTTTCCCCCCTCCCCGCCTGGTATCGGGTGTCCAACGAAAAATACGGCTTCAACCGCTTTCTTTGGCTCGGCTGGCTGACCCGAAGCCCCGATGGTCGCAAGGATGTTTTTCTTAACTACTATAACTTTGAGAATAACGACCTCGAAACTCGCCACCGGGGACTGTTCCCGCTATGGCATCAATCCAAATGGCAGGACCGAAGCCTGAGCGTAGCTCCGCTTTGGCTCTCTTACGGCGAGCCGCAGTACGCCTTCCGGACTCTCTTTCCCTTGCACTGGTATTACCGGTCCAAAAATTCTGCGCTGGAGGTCAACCTGCCGCTGCATATGCGCTACGAGGGCGGTACCTACAGTTTCAATGCTTTTTTCCCGTTCTACTATCACCTGCTCGATCAGGAGATCAACTCCGAACTCAAGTACTATTTTCCGCTCTACGGCTTCTACCGCCGCGGAGAGAAGGTGCGGCGGCATCTTCTCCTGTTTCCACTTTGGTCCCGGCTGCATGAGGAGGACACCGGCATCAATTCCTGGGACGCCCTCTGGCCGCTCTTTCATTACGAGACCGGGCCGCAGCGCGCCTCCACCCGGCTGCTTCCATTGTATTGGCAAAGACGCTCGCCCGAATCGCAATCGGTGGTGGCCTTTCCCCTTTTTTGGCATTTCCGGGGGCCGTGGGGAAGCCAAACCCATCTAGTACCCTTCTTCGGCAGATTTCTGGGGGAAAACTTCTCTCTCAGCTACTACCTCGGCCCGCTTTGGGTGCGCATGGTGCAACGCGATTATGACCGGACTAATATTCTTGGAGCGCTGGTTTCCCGCCGGCGGGATAAACGCCTGGATGGCCAAACCGAAAAGTCCGGGTTCGGATTTTTGGGTTTGGACCCGCAATGGAGCCTTTTTTCCTTGACCCGCGAGGGACCGCTTCTCAACCACAGATTGTTCCCGCTCTACAGCTACCAGACCGACGGCTACAACGACGCGCTCGCCGTTTTCGGACTCGGCCGTCTCAGCTTTTTCCGCTCCGAGCAGACCAGCGACTATTTCGAGCAGCGTTTCTCTCCTTTCTACACCTACAGCCGGGCCAAGGTCTGGGGAAAGGGAATCAACGCTCCGGCCATGCGGACGATCAGCCTTCTCGGTTTCTACCCGGAGTGGAGCCTTTTCTACAACCGCTGGAGTGAAACCGATGTCTCAAGATGGCTTTTCCCCCTTTACAGCTACCAGAGGGATGAAAACGGCAAAGACCTCGCCTTTTTAGGCGGCGGACCGTTCAGCCTGTTTCGCGCCGCCGACGGCCGCCGGTGGACGCTGCTCCGCTTTTCACCCTTCGTCAACTATGTGCGCACGAAAAATTCAAAGGAGGCATCAGACTCGGAGGAATCCACCGGCCTGGGATTGGTTGGCTTCAGCCCAAAATGGAGCCTAATTTCCCTCCGCCAGGAAGGGGGGGTGCAAACCTCCTGGCTCCTTCCTTTATATAGCCGCCGAATAGATGCGCAATCCTGGGACTTTTCCATGCTCGGTTACCGGCGAATGAGCCTATTTTATTCCAAAGCCTCTCCAGACGCACGCCGCAGCCGATTTTTTCCTTTTTACAGCTACCTTCGCCAGGAAGCCGACAACAAAGCTCCTGCTTCCGGCACAACCACCCTCGGCCTTTTGGGCTTCTTTCCCCCCTTGAGCCTTTACTGCTACAAACTCGAAGGGGTGGAAACATCCCATTGGCTGACGCCCTTTTACAGCTATCGGAAAGGCAAGTCTGGCCGCTGGCTGGCATTATTAGGTTTCCAACGTCTCAGCCTGTTTTACAGCGAAACCAAGGCCGGCACTTTCAGTCAGAGGTTCTTCCCCCTCTACGGTTACCGCCGCGAGGGGCGTCCGGGAGAGCCGGGCTACGCCGTCAATGCCGACGTGCTCGGCTACCTGGCAAGATACAAACGCTCGGGGGAGTCGAGCGATTTCAGGCTGCTTTACAGGCTCGTGCGCCTAAGCCGCGCTCCCAATGGAACGGAGTTGGAGGTCAACCCGGTATGGGATTCCAGCCGGAGCAAAGACGGCGCCTCCTCCTGGAGCCTTCTCGGCGGCCTTTTCGGCCGGCAAACCGCGCCGGGAGGCCGCAAGACATTCCGTTTCCTATGGTTGTTTTAGTCGGAGCCGCAAACTTCCATGAAACAAAATTCCAAACCTAAAAACCGCTGCCCCTGGGCGGAGGGGCTCCACAGTCTCATGACCGCCTACCACGACGCCGAATGGGGAGTTCCCGTCCACGACGACCGCAAGCAGTTTGAATTTATCATTCTGGAGGGCGCCCAAGCCGGGCTGAGTTGGTCTACCGTTTTAAATAAACGCGATGCGTACCGCAAGGCGTTTTCCGGCTTCGACCCGGCCGAAATCGCGCGATTCAGAAGGGAAAAAATCAAAGCCCTGCTGCAAAATCCAGGAATCATCCGGAACCGCCTGAAAGTCGCCGCGGCGGTGAGCAATGCCCGCGCGTTTCTCGCTCTCCAAAAAGAATTCGGCAGCTTCGATGCTTATATCTGGCGTTTTGTCGGCGGCAAACCGATTCAAAACCGGCGCAAAGCCATGAAGGACCTCCCCGCTACCTCCCCGGAATCCGACGCTCTGAGCGCGGATTTAAAAAAACGAGGCTTCAAGTTCGTCGGCAGCACCATTGTTTACGCCCATATGCAGGCAACGGGCATGGTCAACGATCATCTTATAAGGTGTTTTCGCCATCAAGAGTGCGCCGCTCTGGCTAGCGTATCCGCCTCAAAAACCTGAAGAAAACCGCCATTGACGCTTTGCGGGTCGGATGCTATACTTTTAAAATATGGTTTTAGGCCCGTCGTCAGCCTCCATCTAAAATGTTATGCGGGGTTCTATGAATCCGATATGTCTGATTACGCCGCCCTCGGTATTTTTGCTGGATGAAAGGGTCTTTATGACCCTCGGAATCCTGAAGGTGGCCGCCGTGCTCGAGAAAGCCGGCCGCGAAGTGGAGATGCTCGATCTTTCGGGCATCCAGAACTTTGAGGACGTCGTTTCCATCCACCTTAAAAACAGCTCCGCCAAAATCTTCGGCGTGACGGCGACCACGCCCCAAATGCCGGCCGCCGCCAAAATCATCCGCAGGATCCGTCTCCACCGGTCCGACGCGAAGGTTATCCTGGGCGGTCCCCATATCACCCTCGTTCACGCGGCCTATCGCCGGGAAGCGCGCAAGAAAATCGACGGAAGGGCGACCAAGGCGTTTAACCAACTCGGAGAGCTCTGCGACGTGCTGGTGGCCGGAGACGGAGAATACGCCGTGTTTGAAGCCATCAAGGAGGGAGCACCGCGGCTTATCGACGCCGATGATCCGGCGAGGCCGCTGTTCCTGACGAACCGCACTTTAAATGAGACGCCTTTTCCGGCGCGGCACTTGGTGGACGTGGGCTCCTACCACTACGCCATCGACAAGGTTCCCGCCTTGAGCATGATCGCGCAGCTCGGCTGCCCCTTCTCCTGCGGCTTCTGCGGCGGCCGGGAATCGCCCATGCTGCGGCGCGTGCGCATGCGCACCTCGGAAAACGTCGTCGAGGAAATGCTCCAGATGCACCGGAAATACGGCGCGCGCGGATTCATGCTCTACGATGACGAGCTCAACGTGAACACCAAAATGGTGGAACTCATGAACCTCATCGACAAGGCCCAAAAAGAAATCAAGACCGAGTTCCGATTGAGGGGCTTTATCAAGGCCCAGCTTTTCACCGACGAGCAGGCCGAAGCGATGCGCCGCGCCGGCTTCCGCTGGATTTTGACCGGCTTTGAGTCGGGCTCGCCCCGGATTCTGGAAAACATCAACAAGAGAGCGACCCGGGAAGAGAACACCCGCTGCGTTGAGATCGCGCGCAGGCACGGACTGAAGGTCAAGGCGCTGATGTCCATCGGCCATCCCGGAGAAACCAAAAAGACCATCGCCGAGACCAAGCAGTGGCTTTTGGACGTCAAGCCCGATGATTTTGACGTCACCATCATCACCACCTATCCGGGCTCCCCGTATTACGACTACGCCGTGCCCCACCCCTCCAAGCCGGGAGTATGGGTCTACACCTACGAAAAAACGGGGGACAGCCTCTATTCCTTTGAGGTGGATTATACGCAGGTGGCCGATTACTATAAGGGGGACCCGGACGGGGGCTACCGGTCCTTCGTCTACACGGATACTTTGTCGCCGGAAGAATTGGTCGCTTTGAGGGACCAAACCGAGCGGGAGGTTCGAAGGTCTCTCAACATCCCTTTCAATCCATCCGCCTCCTCCGTTCGCTACGAGCATTCCATGGGCCAGACGGGCGGGAGGCTGCCTTCTAGAATTCTCAGGACCTCCAGCGTCGCGTCCAAGGCCTAGGAGCCTGTCCTT
>MGUX01000031.1:0-1911 GCA_001800185.1 Elusimicrobia bacterium RIFCSPLOWO2_12_FULL_59_9 | reverse complement strand
CCTGTCCTTCATAACCTCTTTTTCAGAAAATATGCACTACGTTCTTGCAACAAAACAACATGTTCGCTTTCGACTCAAAAATGCCTTATGTCGGACAGGCTCCTAGCCCAGCCAAACGGTTATCGGCGGCCGTAATCGTCGCTTAAACGCACGACGTCCCACACTTCCGGCGTGGAAACCTCTATCAAGGTCACCGGACCGAATTTTGCGTGCATGCGGTGGATGGTTTTGGGGGGCAGCACCACGATCGAGCCGGGCTTCTTCACGTACTTTTTCCCGTTGAGTTCCAGCACATACTTCCCCTTGAGCGTGTAGATTGTTTCATGCTTGAGCTTGTGGTACTGCCTGCTCAGCCGGTGTCCCTTTCGAATATAAAGAAGCTTGCCCACGTATTTTTGTGTTTGGGCGAACCAGACTTCTTTGCCCCACGGCTTGGGAACTATTCTTGGGTGGGCGGAAATGGAAGCTTTCATGGTTCAATGGATTGTTCCATAGAAAATGGAACGGAGCAGAGGTTTGAGCGAGTCCAGGTAGAAAAAGAAAAAGACATGGGCGGCGGTCCAGGCTCCGAAAAGCCCCAGACGCAGGGAGCGCCATCGGGAAAGTTTGTCCCAGCACCACAAAATGCCCATGCTGGATAGGAGCAAGAACAAGGGGGAGAGCAGTTGGCGGTAGCCGTGGCTGGGCTGTACGAAAATGTAGAAGGCGTTTAACGCCAGGTACGGCGCGGCCAGAAGGCGGAGAGTGAGGGCGCTTTTCCAAGCGTTGACCGCGACGGCCAAAAAGCAGAAGGGCAGCAGGCCCGTGAAGGTGAAGTCATAAGAACCATCCCCGTAGAACGGGAAGAACTGTTGGAGCGCACGCCAACTGTAGGTCCGGAATATTTCCCACGCGCTGAGTTGGGACAGGAAATCCCAATATTTCTTTACAAGATAGCGACTGTGCTCCACCTCGTTAAGCACAGGCCAAGGCTCCCAAGGAATCTGGTAGAATTGGCGCGACCAGCCGAATTTCCAGTCCTGCACCAGAAAAAAATATGTGCCCGTGCTGCTGCGCACGAAAAGCCAATCTCCCAGAAGCATGTAGTTTCTGACGGCCCACGCCGCTTGGAGGACGAATGTTCCCAGGCAGAGAAGAGCGCCGTTGCGGAACCAATGCCGCCGGAAGGGCTCTTGCTTGAGCAGGCTCCACCATAAAAACGGAGCGATCAGCCCGATTTCCGGCTTGATCATGGTGCCGATGCCGATCAAGGCGGATACCGTTGCCAGGCATTTCCAGGAAGCGCAGTCTTTGTGTGTGATGATCCAGTAAATCACCGTCAGGAGAAAGGCATTTATCACGACGACGTAGATGCGCATAACATACGGGATCATGCTGAAAAAAAAGCAGCCCAGCCATGCAGCGACAAGGCCCGCCCGCTGCGAAATCATTTTGCTCCCTATCAATAGAAGGAAAACGCACATGAGGCTGTTGAGCAGAACGTGCAGAAGGCAAAGCGGCCAGTTGCTGTATCCGAAAAGCCCATAAAGTCCCGCCAGGATGAGAGCGAAGCCGGGTTCGCGGAAAGCCACCATTTTTTCCGGAAAATTCCGCAGCGGCTGAAAGAACGGTCCTACCAGGATTTCGCTTTTTGGGAAGTAATATTTGCCTTCCTTAAGAATGCGCAGCGCCGGATTTTCAAACTCACCCTTGGTGTTGGAATAAGGATTATAGGCGACGTGGGCGTACACCGCGCGCAGGGACACGCACACCACAAAAATGGCAACGGCGTGCCGGAACATAGACATTTAGTGTAGCAAATTTCCCGTTCCAGTTTCTCGGCTGAGACTTGTCCCCCAAAACCTCAGGTAACTTTCAGCAGTGCGGATTTGGGACATGGGAGATCTAAAAAATCGAAAAAATCTCCCGTTT
>MGUX01000030.1 GCA_001800185.1 Elusimicrobia bacterium RIFCSPLOWO2_12_FULL_59_9 | reverse complement strand
GCTCCTTGCCCGCGGGTACGCTCTCTTCTGCGGGTCCGCAGGATCAACTTTCATATTCCGCGCTTATCGCTCCAGGAGAGCTTTCAGAGTTTTCAAGTCCTTTTCCACCCACCTGGCGTCTTCTGAAAACTTCTCGTCCGACATCTCCGGCTGGCGAAGGAGCGTAAAAGTGACCTCGCTGCCGCCGCCGTTGGGGACGACCCTCATGGGATTGTGAAACTTCGCTCCCGACTCCAGCATGACGTCATGATCCAGAACTCCGAACTTGTTCCTTTCCGCGAAGATGATTTTCACCTTTCCGAAAGGAGCGTCCGCGATCCATTCGCCGTTGACATGCTTGATCGATCCGCCCAGGCCGGAAGCCCACATCGGCAGGTTCTCCGCGTTTGAGGCGAAATCGTATACCTCAGCGGGCGGACGCTTGACGAAGACGCTGATGTGGCGCGCTTCCTGCGTTGTTTCCATCGAATTTTCTCCTTTCATCGAGCATCCGGCCTTGGTTATTGGACGCCATTTTACCTTTTTGGGCGGGATTGTGCCGACGGTTATTGCAGGATTTCTTCGATGAAAAACTTGGTCTTAGAAGGGATCAGTTTGTGCGGGTAGTAATTTTCGATCACCCTAAAGACTTGTTCTGGGTTTTTGAGCTTCAGGGTGTCGATCAAAAACCGCACATCCTCGCCGTCATGGCTGTCGAACCTCGCAGAGACGCATTTCATGGCCAGCATATAATCCGCCCGGGGCGCCCAGACGCGCAGGTTGGATAAATTGAGAACGTCCTCTCTGGGCGGGTCCGCGTGAAAATAGCCTTTCGCGGCGTCATTGAGCCAGTCGTCCGGCAATGAAAATTTTCTCGCCACCTCTTTGGCGGCTGATCGGATTTCCTTCGCGGGGCTGAAGATCGCGTCGATGTCTTTGGTCGCTTTGCGGGCGTTAAACACAAGGCACATCACGGCGCCCCCGCAAATGCCGACTTCGCCGATGACCTTCCTGCGCCTTAACTCGGCGTTGAGCGCCCGGAAAAGGCGTTTGATCAATTCGATATCCAGCATGGCTCACGCCCTGCGGAGAAAATTTCCAAGGACGAAAATGTTTCTTTTCCGGAACTGCGCCGGCGATTCCACGAGCGCCGAGGCTTTCAAGCTTTCTATTCCCGCGACGAACCAGGGCTTGGAAAGCGCCGGGACGCAGGCGCACCACCCTGGGACGGGAATCTTTTGCTCCCAACAGAGAGATTCCACGGTAGAGGCCAAGAGCGAATGGATCCGTGGCTTGCTCTCAGGCGGGGGGGGCAAGGAAGCCAAGCCCGCATTCGGATTTCGCCTGAAGGCATCCACGAAATCAAAGAGCCAATCTTTCCATGAAGCCTCCCCCCCTTTAAGAATTTCAAGGGAGATTTTCCGCAATGAATCTTCGCCGGCGGCTTCCAAATAATTTTCGATGGCCTGCTCAATGCCGGGCCGGGGCAATCCTAAAGCGCCGGCAACTTTGGCCAAAGTGGATAATCTGGGATCGTGCTTTCCCGACTCCAGAAGCTGGAGGGTCTTGTAGGAAATTCCCGCCGCAGAGGCCAGCCGGCGCTGAGATATGCCTTTGCTCTCCCGTCTTTCCTTGAGCATCCTCATGCTATAATTATATGTGACGTAATGTATTACGTCAAGTGCTTTCAGGGTTTGGGCAGGCGCCGGCTCTCAAGCGGAGGTTGTCAGGGCCGCGCCGAGACGGCGGCGGATTCCGGGGGCGCGCCGGAGATCACATCCAGAAAGGCGGCGCCGTAGCGCTCCAGTTTTCGCTCGCCCACTCCCTTGACCTGGCGCAAGGCGTCGAGGGTCAGGGGCTTTAAGGCGGCCATCTCGACGAGGGCGCTGTCGTGGAAGACCACGTACGGCGGGACGCCCGCTTTCTCGGCAATGAGGCGCCGGAGCCGGCGCAGGCGATCGAAGAGGTCCTCGTCGACGGGTAAATCGGCGGAAACGGCCCTCAAGGCCTTGGGTTTCCTTTTCGCTCGCGCCGCCGGGGGAACCGGCACGCCCAGCCGCACGCTCCCCTCGTCCCGGCATAACGCCTTTCCCGTCTCGGTGATGCGCAGCAGAGGGTAATCTCTTTCTTCCACGACTTCCAGGAAGCCCTGCACGATGAGCTGGTCTATCCACGAGCGCACCGCCGCCTCGCCGGATTCCTTCAGAAGGCCGAAGACCTGAAGCGCGTCGTGGCCATTGCGCGTCATGCGCTCGTCGGCGCGCCCCATGAGCAAATTGACGACGTAGCCGGTTCCGAAACGGCCTTCCGCGCGCCAAGCTCCGCTCAGGACTTTTTGGGCTGTCAGCCGAGCCTCCTCGGCCGATAGGCTCTTGGTCTCGCCCAGGCAGACGTCGCAGGCCCGGCAGCCTCCCTCCCCATGTTCTTTCCCGTCCGGCGGATATGGCGCGCCGAAGTGTTCCGCCAGGAGGCGGTGCCGGCATACGGGGGACACCCCGTAGCGGCCGATATCGCGCAGTTGCCGCTCCAAGACGCGCTGGCGCTCGGGCGCGAGGGGTCCGTCTTTGAGGGCCAAGCCCCGGTGCGCGGCGAGGTCCGAGGCCGCAAAAAGCAGCACGCACTCCGCCGGCAGGCCGTCGCGGCCGGCGCGGCCCGATTCCTGCTGATAGTGCTCCACCGAGCGCGGGGTGTTGGCGTGCAGGACGCAGCGAACGTTGGAGCGGTCGATGCCCATGCCGAAGGCGGTGGTGGCCGCCACCACGTCGAGGCGCTCGTTCACGAAATCATCCTGAGCGCGCCGCCTATCGTCCGCGGGAAGGCCTGCGTGGTAGGGCGCGCATGAAATCCCTTCCCCCGCGATTCCAGCGGCCAGACGTTCCACGTCCTTGCGAGTTTGGGCGTAAACGATGCCCCCCTCTCCCGGATGGCGGCGCAAGACGCTAAGAACTTGGCTCAACTGATCGCGGCGCGGGAAGGCGCGGTAGATGAGGTTCGCCCGGTCGGGGTGGCCTATGAAGCGCGCGGGATCCCTCAGGGCGAGTTGAGCGCAGACGTCTTCCTGAACGGCCGGCGTCGCCGTCGCGGTCAAGGCCATGCGCGCCGCCTTGGGAACGCGCTCCAGAATCTCGGCCAAGCGGCGGTACTCCGGCCTGAACTCGTGCCCCCAATGCGACACGCAGTGCGCTTCGTCGACGGCCGCCAGCACGAGCCTGGGCGCGAGGTCCTCCAGCAGGTCTCCCATGAGGAGCCGCTCCGGGCTCACGTAAAGGATTTCGGTTTTGCCGGCCGCAAGCCGCCGGTAGGCCTCGCCGCGCCGACCGGCTTCAAGGTTTGAATGCAGGGCGTCGGCCGCCAGGCCCGCCTCGCGCGCCGCGGCCACTTGGTCGTCCATGAGGGCGATGAGCGGAGAGACGACCAAGACGAGCCCCCGTCCCATGGCCGCCGGGAGCTGGTAGCAGAGGCTTTTTCCCCCTCCCGTCGGAAGAACGACCAAGCAGTCGCGTCCGGAAAGGGCCGCTTCCACCGCCTCCCGCTGCAGCGGCTTAAAAGCGCCGTAGCCCCAGCGGCGTTGCAGCGCTTCCTCGGGAGTGAGACTTTTTGGAGGCATTGCGACCATTACTATACTTGAAATGCGCCGCAGCGGCAAGCCGACGGCCATTTCACGGAGGCTTAAAGGATGATAATGGGAATGCGGGACTTCTTTCGGCGCGCGAAAGGCCCAGGCCGGGGTGGGACCAAAGACCCCTCATTTTCGGACCAAAAGGCTCATGTCGCCTCGGTGGCGGTTTCGGTAAAATAAGATACCAGGCGCAGCTATTTAGTGGTGAAGAATGGAGAATTCACATGCTTAAAACCGGTGCGTTGAAAAAAATTCTTGGCATCCTAATTTTGACGGCGGCGGGCCCGCTGCGCGCCCAAGCGCCGATCTCAGACGCCGACTTCGCCGCGTCGCTTGAAGCCGGGAGCCAAAAAATACTGGTCGAGGCCACAAACGGGTCTCGCTTGCGCCAGGCGATCAATAAGCTGGGCCTGCTGCAGACTCAAATTCAGCTCGCTTCCCTGCAGGAGACGGCCGCCCGCCCCATCGGCTTCGTCAGGTACAAGCGGGCGCCGGGCCCTACGTGCAGGTGGCCGGGACCTGACGGAACCTGCTTTAGCCGCGAGTACACCTTCATTCCGATTGTGGCCTACCACGCCAAAGACCTGTTCGGCTACCACGGCAAAGCCGTGGAGGCGCTCGGAAATTCCAGCCAATACGCGAAAACCGTCTTGGACGAACTCATCGCGCAATCCAAGGAGCCCGCCTACAGCGACAAAGAGCGGGCGGCGTTCGAGGGAATGGCCCTCGGGCTCAACATCACGGCGCTTAAATTGATCGATGACACGATTCGCCTTCAGGAAACTCACGCGCGCTTCGTGCAGCAGATATCCGGCATGTCGGGAGACGTGGAGGTGCCCAACTTCGACGCGACCTACAAGCCGTTGATGGACAACTCGCGCTCCCTCATGGACGCCTACGGCGAGGCCGTGGAAAAGGTTGCGGCCGGCGTCAAGAAGCTTGCCGCGGCTTACGGCGGCGGGGAAGACGGCGGCCTCGCTCCCTACCTGAAGACCAGCCTGGACGCTTTAAATGAGCCGAAAACCACGTTTTTGGTGATGCGCGCCGTCGCCGGAAAGGAGAAAGGAATAGAAGATTTGGCCGCGCGTGCGGCTCAAGTCGCCGGAAACTGGAACCCGGCGGAATGGAGAGTGCTTTGGCTCAAGCAGCCGGATAAGGACGCCCGCTCCATAGATTTCCTGAAAAAGGTTTTTGGAGACGATGCCGGCGCTGCCGCCGTTTCTTTAAGCTGGGGCTCCGGAGAAGAACGCTCCGTCGTCAAACGCTACCAACCCGGCGACATCGCCGACGAAGTCCAAATCCTCGGCGCCTTCGCCGAAGCCGGACCGAAATAACTGATTCTCTGGGTGGGATTAAACCTCAGCCGCCTGCGCAGGCATAGAGGCCGCGGCCGGCTTCCGGCTGCTATTTTATCGGCGGGGCGGCAAATTTCAGCGGGCGGGCGCCGCCAAAGAAGGCGCGCCCGCGACCTTGTAGACTTGCGTCTCCTGCTGGAGACCTTTGAGTTGGGCCGTTCCGGGGCTCACGACGAAATCTTTGAGAAGCTCCCGCACTCCAGGGTAATCATAGATGCTGCGGGTGAAGTAAATCTCTTCGGCATCCGCCAGATTCTGGACCCGCGCGGCGATGTTGATGCTCTGGCCGAAATAGTCCAGGCGCTCGTTTAAGGTCACGGCGATGGCGGCTCCCTTATGGAGACCGATCTTGAGAATCAGGGCCCTCTTCCCATGCTCCTGGTTGAATCGCGCGATTTCTTTGAGCATTTCAAGAGAGGCTCTCATTCCGTCTACGGGATTTAGAAAAACGGCCATGA
>MGUX01000029.1 GCA_001800185.1 Elusimicrobia bacterium RIFCSPLOWO2_12_FULL_59_9 | reverse complement strand
GCGAAGCCGGCACCTATGCGGAGTCCTGGAACGGCACCGATTCCACGGGCGTGTCGGTCTCGACGGGGGTCTACAGCATCGGGCTTTCCGCCAAAGACGGCTTCGGCAACCAGGCTCTCGACACGTCCGACAACGACGGCCTCATCCATGGGACCCTGCCGGTCGACCGCACTGCCGCGCAAACCGCCACCGACAACACCGCCCCCTCGATCTCCCAGATTCGCGCCGACTCGCAAAGCGTCTCGCTGAGCGGCGGCGACACGCTCACCTCGGGTACCTTCGCTTCCATCACCATCATACTCAACGAGGCGTCGGGGTCCGGCGCGGCGGCGACCACGGTTTCCTTAAGCCGCACGTCCGCCGGCGCCATCGCGGGGGCCCCTTCCATCTCGGGAAGCACGGTCACCTTCACCCCGACCGCGGCGCAAAGCAGCACCGACACCTACACGATCAGCATCGTGCCGCAGGATGGAAGCGGCAACATCGGCTCGCTGCAGACCATCACCTTCATCATCGCTCCGGGCGTCGGCGCCGTCACGACCGTGACGGCCGAGACTTTCAAGCGGGATATGGTCCCCTATCCAAACCCCGCCCGCTCGGCCCCCGTCAGCATCGACATCGTCTTAGGCGGCGGCTCCGACGTGGACCTCGACATTTTCACCGTGCTCGGAGAAAAAGTTTTCCACCAGAGGACGACGGGCCTGAGTTCCGGAACCAACACCCTGCTCTGGAACCTCGTCAACGACTACGGCAACAAGGGGGGCAGCGGCGTTTACCTCATCCGGGCGACGGCGCAAACGGGCTCTGAGAAATTCAGCGCGGTCAAAAAGCTGATGGTGATTCAATGACAAAAGAGATCGGCAAGCGGGGGCGTCCATGGACGGCCATTTTTGTCCTCGCCGCCGCGTGCCTGGAGGCCGGCCTTCCCCCCGAGGCCCATGCCGGAGCCGACAACGGCGCGGCCACCGCGGTCTTCTTGCGCATGGAGCAGGGAGCGCGCCCGATCGGCATGGGCGGAGCTTTCACGGCCGTCGCCGACGACGCCAACTCCCTGTGGTGGAACCCGGCCGGCATGGTCCGCACCGAGTACCGGGAGGTGCAGCTCAACCATACTCAGTTCATCGAAAATATCACGACTCAATTTGCGAGCTGCATCGTCCCCCTTTCTCCTGAACACGGCGCCCTGGGAGCAAGCTTCACCTATTTTAACGTGCCCGGAATCGAGGGCTATACCGCCGCCAAACAACCCACGGGGGATCTGACCGCCAACGCGCTGGCCGGCTCTCTGGGATACGCCTTTTACCTAACCTCACACTTGTCCGCGGGCGCCAACATCAAGATGATCAAGCAGAAGCTGGCCGACGTCACCGGCTCGGAGATGGCGGCGGACTTCGGCATTCAATACAAGAACTCGGGCTTCGCCTTCGGCGTCGCGCTTCAAAATGTGGGCCCCTCGCTCGACATCGACGGGGTCGAAAACCCCCTGCCCCGCAATTTGCGGGCCGGCATCGCTCTCTATTCGCCTAAAATCACCGTCTCGGTGGAGGGTGAAAAGGCCTACGACGCCGACTTCAAGCCACACTTCGGCGTCGAGTGGAAAACGGCGCCCAATTTCGCTCTCCGCGCCGGCTACCAGGAAATGAAAAATATCGGCTCCGCCGCGGGCGTTTCGGTCGGCGTCAGCGTCCAAAGCTTGCTCGGCGGAGGCGCCGGAGGCTGGGCCGAGGAAGGCACCCCGTGGTGGGAAAGAAACATGGAAGAAGCGGAACAGGATATCAAATCCAACAAACTCGTCTTGATGACCATGGATTACGCCTTCGTCTCCTACGGCGACTTTTCGGACACCCACCGAATCTCCTTAGGGTTTAAGTTTTGATCCTTTCGATTACAATCACCTGCATCTTATTTTTGGCTCCCATTTTGCGCGGTTCCTGGGACCTATGGGCTCAAACGCTGATTCACATGGCGACCCTGGGCGGCGCTCTGCTTTGGTTTTCGTTTAAAATACTCACCGGCACTTTCCCGGTGCATGACCATGCTTACCGGAAAAAGCTCTGGAGCCTGGCGGCGCTGGCGGCCGCCTCGATTTATTTCAGCCCTCTCTACGGCGTGAGCGCGGTCCACGGTCTCAACGTTTTCAACGGGCTTTTCCTGCTTTGGGCGCTGCCCCTCATGCGCCAGGAGCAGCGCCGCCAGATCGATAAAGCCCTGCACATGATGGTCTGGATTTTGCTGGTTTTGAGCGTGCAGCAAAGATGGGAGGCCCCCGCGCAAGCCTACGAGCACTTCCCCCCCAGCACGCTGGTCACCGCCAACGCCTACGCCGGTTTTCTTGTGATGGCCGTTCCTCTGAGCTATTTATGGAACGACGTTGTTTTGCTGGCCGGGCTGCTCGCGGCCCTATGGTGGACCGGCTCCGTGGGCGCCTGGCTCAGCCTTTCCTGCGCCCTCATCCTTTACTTCTTGTTTCGAAGAAAAAAGATCCTGTTCTGGGTGGGACTTAGCGTCGGCGCGCTGTGCCTGCTTTCCGCGCTCGACAAGCTGACGGGGGATTCGCTGGCGCACCGGTGGCATTGGTGGCTGGCGGCGGGACGCATGAGCCTGGCGCGCCCTCTGCTGGGATTTGGACCGGGCACCTTCGCCTACCTGCTTCCTGCCTTCAAGGTCCTCTCGCCTGAAAAGGGCATGGGCAGCCTCTACGCGCACCAAGCCGTGCTGGAGTGGGCGGCGGAGTGGGGCTTGCCTGCCACGGCGCTGTGGCTGAGCTTCGTCGCCGCCGCCGCCCGCAATCTCAATAAGGCGCGGAAGGTGGCCTTGCTGGCGGGGCTGATCCACTCGCTGGGCGATTTCACCCTGTCCATCCCGTCCAATTTCTGGCTGTTCTGCTATCTCGTGGCCTACACGCAGCCCGAAAGCAGCGAGCACGTCAATATTCCCGGTCCGCGAAAACCATGGCTCCTGGCGGGCGCACTCTGCGCGGGGGTTTTTATCAGCGGTTTTATTGTCGCGCCGTGGAGGGCGCAGCGCAAGCTGGTGAAAGCCAGGGAAATATACTCGGAGACCCGCGACCTGCCGCGCGCCCTTTCCTTGTTGCAGGAGGCGGCGCGTCTGGCGCCCAGGCAGCCGGACGCCTATCTCCTCATGGCCCAACTGACTCCGGATTTTCAGCGCAAGCTGGATTGGCAGGCGCGCGGGGCGCGCCTCAACCCCTATCGGCCGAAGAGCTGGAAGGATTTGGCCGACCTGCAGAAGCATCTCGGTCAAACCGAACAAGCGCGGGAAACCCTCCGGCAAGCTCGCCGGTACATCCCGTGGCTGACCGAGTGATCGAAGAAAACGGAATTGCATGCAAAAAAAGGACTTCATTTTCATCTGCCTTCTGGCGGCCGCCGTCGCTCTTTTTCTGAGCCCGTATCTCTGGTCTTTTAAGGACATGCCCGGCAGCTTCGGCGACATCTACGCCTATCATTACCCTCTCCGGCACTTGGTCGTCTCCACGCTTCAAGAAGGCCGCCTGCCTCTGTGGAATCCCTATATCTTCGCCGGCACTCCGCTTCTGGCCAACTCCCAGGCCGCGCTGTTTTATCCCGCCTCCACGCTTTTCTTTTTTTCGCCCTTGATCGCGGCGTTCAATTGGAATTGGTTTTTTCACTTTTTCTTCGCGGGCTTGGGCATGTTTCTTCTTCTGAGGAGTTGGTCGATCCCCCGCGCGGGCGCTTTTTTGCTGGCCGCCGCCTACGTTTTTTCTCCGATCCTGGTTTACCGGGTTTCCCAGGGAGTGCCCACCCTCCTGAGCTGCCTAAGCTACGTGCCTTGGTGCTGGCTCGCGCTGGAATCCGAATGCGCGCTATTTCTGGGCGCGGTCTTCGGTTTGCAGGCTCTCTCGGGCCACCCGCAATTCATGCTGGCGAGCCTGGCCGGCATGGCTCTCTACATCGCCGTGCTAAAACGTTTCTGCTGGCCCTTCTTCCTCAAGAGCCTCATTCTCGGCGCCGCGCTGTCGGCCGCCCAATACTTGCCCACCCTCGAGTTTTTGAGCCAGTCGGTCCGGACAAAATGGCCTTCCGTTTTTTCCGCCGCCTATTCCCTGCATTGGACCCACCTTTTAACGGCGCTCAATCCAAACGCGATGGGCAACCCCATCAACGGCAGCTTTTATGATTTCCCGTCGGAGTTTTATGAAATGGCGATACTCTATATCGGCCTCATTCCCCTGGTCCTGGGAATCTACGGCCTATGGAAGGCCAAGCAGCAGGGGCTTCTTTTGGCTGTGGTCATCGCCGCGGGCCTGTTCCTGGCTCTCGGGACCAACAACGTCATTTTCCCTCAAATCACCTCCGTGCCGCCGTTCAAGCTCATGCGCGTCTCGGCGCGCTTCGTCCAGATTCCCCTGTGGGGCTTGCTGATGGCCGCGGCCTTCGGTTGGAGCCGCCTGCCGCTGAAAGCAACGCGTTGGCCGTTAAAGGCGCTCATGGTCGCGCTTGTCTTCGCGGACCTGTTTCCGTGGGCCAAAAAATTCATCTACCGGGAGCCCATCGGCGCCTATTTAAAGCCGAGGCCGGAGGTCGTCGCGCCGCTGCAGCGCCCCGGCTTCAGGTCCGCCACCAGCCCCGAGATTCCAAATCCCAACAAGGCGATGCTTTACCGCTTTTTAAACGCCACCGGCTACGAGGCCTATTACCTGGCGCGCTGCGCCGACTACGTTTCCAAGAGCGAGGGAACGCCGAGCGCCGATGGAAGCCGCACCTTTATTTCCAAATTCGACTCTCCCGAGATGTCGCTCATAAGCCTGAGGTATTACCTGAGCCCGGCGCGAATAAAGGACAAGAAAGCGCTCCTGGAAGACCCCGAGGGGCTCGCCTATATCTACGAAAACAAGCGGGCGCTGCCGCTCGTTTATTTCGAAGGCGACGCGGGGAAGACGGACATCCGGCAGCAGCCGGCGACTCCGGAGCATTGGGTGGTGGACGCCGCCCTCTCCGCGGCGCCGAAAAAAGCCATTTTCTCGCAGGCCTTTTATCCGGGCTGGTCGGCCTGGGTCAACGGGATCAAGCTCAAGGTCGAGCTTTTTAACGAATTTCTACAGTCCGTTTCCTTGACGGACTCCCAACTCTCCCGGTCCGGCGCCGGCGACGCCCGGACTTTGCGCATTCACCTGCGCTTTTTCCCGCCGCTTTGGCGCTGGGCCATCGCGTTGAGTCTGGCTGCCTGGCTGCTCGTCATCGGCGCCCTGGTCGAAAACGGCCGCCTGCCCGAGAACCTGCGGCGGGAACTCTTCAGCCTATGACCGCAAGCAAAACCGCCCGCTCTCTTGCCGTCGGCTTCGCCTGCAGCGGGGTTTTTCTCTTTTTCGCCGCGCGCCACATCCATCCGGCCGCTTTTTTGGAAACATTTTCCAAAATCAAAGTCTTATGGATTGTCCCCTTTATCGCGGCCATGTGCCTGGATTTGTTTTTGCGCGCCTGGCGCTGGAAGCTTCTCCTGCCGCGGGACTCCACCGTCAAAATTTTCCCCCTGTCCCGCCTGCTGACCATCGGCCTGGCTCTCAACAACGTGCTGCCCCTGCGGCTGGGAGAATTAGGGCGGGGATACCTGGCCTCCAGGGAGCTTAAAGTCCCCGTCCTTACGGCCTTATCCACCATCCTGATCGAGCGCGTTCTCGACTCCATATTTATTCTCGGGCTTTTCTGCGCGGCCTCGTTTTGGTGGCCGGCCTCCGCGTGGCTCATCCACGCCCGCCGGACGGCCGGGCTGCTCGCCGCCGCGCTCGCCGTTTTTCTGGCCGCCGCGTGCGGGTCGCAAGCGCTGTTGAAAAAAGAAACGCCGCTGCGCGCCTGGATCGGCCGCCATCCGCGCCTTGGAAAACTCGCGGAGGAATGCGCCGTCGGCGCCGCAGCCTTGAAAAGGTTTTCCACGGCGGCCCCCATTTTCGCGCTGAGCGCCGCCGCCTGGCTCAACGTGGCGGGCATGTACTTTTGGGCCGCCAAAGCCATGGCCCTGGAAGCCTGGATCAGCTACCCCCGCTCCATCGTGCTTTTGGCGGTCGCCGGCGCCAGCACGCTGCTTCCCGCCGTCCCAGGCTATTTCGGGACCATGGAATTTGCGGTCAGCCGGGTGCTGGTACACCTGGAGCTTTCCGCCGACCTGAGCCTGGCCTACGCGGGATTTCAGCACATGACCAACTATCTTTTCATTACCTTCCTCGGGCTTCTTTTCCTTTACCAGACCGGGAGCTCCCTGGGAGGGTTATGGAAAAAACTGGAGGAGCAAAGATGAAAACGAACTCCTCCCCCTTGTCCATTCTCATGCTTAGCGCGAGCTTCCATCCCTATATCGGCGGAGCCGAAAAGCAGGCGTTGGAACTCTCCCAAGCGCTCATGGAAAAGGGGCTCCAGGTGACGGTCTTGACCCGCCGGCTGCCGCGAACCGCCCGCCGGGAAAGCGTGGGAGGCGTCGCGGTGCGGCGCTTGAGCGCGCCGGCCAGCCGCCACGGCCTGCCGTCCTGGCTTCAGGCGATCAACTCCATCGGCTTTATGGCGGCGTGCGCCGCTTATCTTTTCCGGCACAGGCGCCGCTACGACGTGATCCATGTCCACCTGGGCGGATCGCCTGCCGTCGCGGCGGCCTGGATGGGGCGCCGCCTCGGAAAGGGGGTCGTGGTCAAGCTCGGCGGAGGCAGGGGCGTGGGCGAGCTCACCTTCGCCCATAAGTCTTTTCTCGGCCGCCTGAAGCTGGCCGCTTTCCGGCGCCTGCGCCCGCGCTTTCTGGCCGTGACCAGAGACATGATGCAGGAGTTGGCGGACGTCGGCCTGGCGGACTGCCCGGTCCATTTCCTGCCCAACGGAATCAACACCCGGACCTACCGCCCCCCGATGCTCAAGGAAAAAATAGCGGCGCGCCAAAAGATGGGCTGGGGCCCGGAGCCGGGCTTTCTTTACGTGGGCCGGCTCTCCGCCGAAAAGCGTTTGGCCGAATTCATGGAGGACTGGGCGAGCGCCGTCGGGCAGGCCGGACTGCCGGCCCAATTTCACATGGTCGGCTCCGGCCCCGAAGAGAGCCGCCTCAAAGAAAAAATAAGGTCGCTGGGGTTGGAGGGCCGGGCCAGCGTCCGCGCCGCGACCAGCGATATACTCCCCTATTATCATGCCGCGGATATTTTCGTCCTGCCCTCCGTTTCCGAAGGCCTATCCAACGCCCTGTTGGAGTCCATGGCGTGCGGGCTGACGGTCCTCGCCAGCCGCGTCGGCGGGGCCAAGGAAAATTTGAGAGAGGGCCACACCGGGCTGCTATTTGATCCCGCTGATCGCGGCGAGGCCGTTGAAAAAATCCTCCTCGCGCTGCGGCGGCCCGACCTGGCGGCGCGGCTGGGAAACAACGCGCGCAAATTTGCCGCGATGGAGTTCTCCATGGACAAAATAGCCGGCGAAGTGATTAAAATATATGAGAGTGAAAGGGGAAGTGATCGAGTGGGCAAGTGATCAGTGGTCAGTGGTCAGTGATCAGCGATCAATGATCAGGGGCAGCGGGGCGGCGCGGAGCGGACAAGGCAACTCGAATACTTGATTTTTCTTTGGGGCATTGTCGTGACAACTTGATAGCTCGACCACTTGATCACTCTACCACTGGTGGCATGAATTAAAGGTGGTCTAAATAATATGTGCGGAATCTGCGGGTTCGTTAAAAACGAGGCTTCGGCTCCCTTGGACGGCGCGCTTCTAAAGCGCATGAACGACTTGATCGCGCACCGGGGGCCAGACGACGAAGGCCAATACATGGACGCCCGGGCGGCCCTGGCCATGCGGCGGCTTTCGATCATCGATTTATCCACGGGCCACCAGCCCATCTCCAATGAAGACGGAAGCGTCTGGGTCACTTTAAACGGGGAGATTTACAATTTCCTCGAGCTGCGGCCTCAATTGGAGGCCAAAGGGCATCGCTTCAAAACCAAAACCGACACCGAAGTCATCGTCCATTTGTACGAGGAAATGGGAGACGACTGCGTAAAAAAGCTCCGCGGCATGTTCGCCTTCGCCCTGTGGGACAAGAAAAAGGAAAAGCTCCTGCTGGCCCGCGACCGCATCGGGAAAAAGCCGCTCATCTACACCGAGCAGCCGGACGGCCTAGCCTGGGCATCCGAGCTCCGCTGCCTGCTCGAATATCCGGGAGTCCGCAAAGAGATCGACCCCGTCGCCGTGGACCTTTACCTCTCGCTGCAATACATCCCCGCGCCAAGGACCATCTTTAAAGGCATCCGCAAGCTGCCTCCGGCCCATATCCTGGTCATGGAAAAAGGGCGCGCGCGCATCAGCCGCTACTGGAATCTGCCTTTAAACGGACAAGGCGCGGCGCCGCCTCCTTCTCTGGAGGCCGCCAAGGAAGCCATCCGGGAGAAGCTCAAGGAGTCCGTGCGCATACGCATGATAGCTGACGTTCCTTTGGGCGCCTTTCTATCCGGGGGCATCGACTCTTCCGTGGTGGTGGCCTTGATGAGCGAGATCTCCCCTCTGCCGGTCAAGACTTTTTCCATCGGGTTCGCCGAAAGCGAGTTCTCCGAGCTTCACTACGCCCGCGAGCTCGCCCGCCGCTACGGCTGCGACCACCGGGAATTCATCGTCGAATCCCGGATGACCGACGTCCTTCCCAAAATCGCCTGGCATTACAGCGAGCCCTACGCCGACGCCAGCGCGCTGCCCTCCTACTACGTGGCGAAGGAGACCCGCAGGCACGTGACCGTGGCCCTAAACGGCGACGGAGGCGACGAGAACTTCGCCGGCTACCTGCGCTACATGGCCATGAACGCCGCGCTCGCCTGGGACAAGATGCCGCTGGCCCTGCGCAAGCTCATTATGTCGGGCGCTTCCTTCTTGCCCGAGAAAAACGCGCCCGTGAGCTTCGCTTGGCGGCTCAAGCGCTTCTTGAAATCGGTCGCTTTTTCGGATTACCCGGACAGGCACCTGCGCATGACCGGGTACTTCTCGGAGGACGACAAGGACATCGTCTACTCCGAGGAGATGCGGCGGCGGCTGGCGCAGGACCGCGGCCAAGCCCTGGCGTTTTTGAGCGAGGCTTACGGCCAATGCGCCGGCGAGGACTTCATCAACCGGCTTTTATACGTGGACTTCGTGACCTACCTGCCCGAGTGCCTCATGGTCAAAATGGACATCGCCTCCATGGCCAATTCCCTGGAGACGCGCTCGCCGCTCTTGGACCACGAGTTCGTGGAGTTGGTCTACGGCCTGCCGGGGCGCTGGAAGCTCAGAGGCATAAATCAAATGAAGTGGATTTTCAAGCAGGCTTTCAAGGACTATCTGCCCAAAAAAATCTACGGGCGCGGCAAAATGGGCTTTGGAATTCCACTAAGCCCCTGGTTCCGGGGCGAGCTCAAGGGCTATCTTAAGGAGCATCTTTTCTCGCCCGAGGCCTCAACGAGAGGCTATTTCACGCGGCCGGGCCTTGAGCGGCTCATCGATGAGCACGAGCGCGGCGCCAGAGACCACGGCTACCGCCTGTGGGCGCTCCTGATGCTGGAGCTCTGGCACCAAGTTTATAAGATTAGATGATGCGGACTCTGGGTACGGGCACGATGAATTTTCCGCCCCGCCTAATGTATTCCCCCTGCTCTTGCATGATTTCTTCGGCGAAATTCCACGCCAACAGCAGAAGATAATCCGGCTGGGCCTGAAGAATTTTCTCAGCCGGCACGACCGGGATGTGCTGTCCTGGAGTGAACAAACCCTGTTTTAGACGGCTTTTATCAGCGATGAAATCCAAGACATCCGGTCCGATGCGGCAAACATTGAGCAAGGTATTGCCTTTGGCCGGGGCTCCATAGCCGGCGATGGAGGCTCCAGAGCGCTTGAGCCCCAGCAAGGTCCGTTGGATTTTTCGGATATTGTGGAAAACGTTCCTGGCGAAAACGGCGTAGGTCGCATACCGTCCCAGTCCCAGGCGCGTCTCAGCGTCCAATAACTGCGCGACCGAATCCGCGACAGGGCGCGAGCCGGTCTTGCGCTTCACATAAACCCGAAGCTGCCCGTGATGAACGGGCAATCGCTTGACATCCATCACCTCCATGCCGAAGCGATCGAAAAGAAAAATCAAAGGATGGAGAGAATAGTAAGAAACGTGCTCATGATAGACGGTGTCAAAAGCGCCCTGCTTCATGAGGTCCGCCAGATAGTGGAACTCGATGACAAACACCCCCTCCGGCGCCATCCACGCATCCAAGCCAGCCAAATAATCATCCAGGTCGGGAATATGCAGGAAGGAATTGGTCGCCGTCACCGCCATCGCCGGCCCGTAGCGCCTGCGCAAGCGCTTGGCCGTCGCCAATGAAAAATATCCGTTGTAAGTGGCAACGCCCGCCCGGCGAGCCAAACCCACCAGGTTTCGGGCGGGCTCCACACCCAGCACATGAACCCCGTGCGCCTTGAATCCTCTGAGCAGGCAACCGTCATTGCTTCCGATATCCACGACCAAATCCCCATCGGTCAGGCCCAGCTTTTGGACCACGGCGTCGGCCACGCTCGTCAAATGGCGGGAGAGCGTGCTGGAGGTGGAGGAGACGTAGAGATAGCGATCAAACATCGCCTTGGGAGGAACCGGCTTCCACAATTGAACATACCTGCAGCCGCGGCAATAGCCCACCTCCAGAGGATAAACAGGCTCATGGCGCTTCAACTGCTCGCGCGTTAAAAAATTATTGGCCAAGGCCGTTTTCCCCAGTGACAGAAACTTCCGAACGCGCTTGCGATGGCACACGCGGCATTCGTCCAACCGGTTGCTTTGGATCATCATTTTTTCAAAAAAGACCTATGCCAAGCGATCGTTCGGCGCAGTCCCTCCTCTAAACTGATCTCGGCGCGCCAACCCAAAATCCGCTTGGCTTTTCTCGGGTCGCCCGATAGGCACGGGATTTCATCTGGTCTTTGAGGACGCCGCCCCAGCTTCAAGGGGACGGGATCGCCCATTATCTTCAAAATCAGAGCGGCGACTTCCCGGACGGGGACGTCCCTTCCCGAAGAGACGTTGACAATAACTCCTCGCAGGCGCGTTTTTCTCCCCGCCCTCACGAAAGCTTCCACCACGTCCTCCACATAGACGAAATCCCTCTTTTGCCGCCCGAGGGTCATCTCTACGGCACGCCCCTGAAGGGCACGCTCAATGACATAGCGCACCAGCCGCCCCGGCCGGTCCGCCGGCCCATAGGGCGTGTAGGCGCGCAAAATCACCGAGCTTTGCCCATAGAGTTCCCCGTAGGCTCGAATAAGCATGGTGGCCGCCGCCTTGGCGGCGCCCAAAAGCACCGTGGGGCGAAACGGAGCTTCCTCCGTGATGGCCGAGCCGCTGCCGCACTCTGCCGCGGAGGTTGAGAAAACCAAGTGAGGCCTGTCATAGCGCCGCATGGCTTCCAAAAGGTTTAATGTTCCAAGAACGTTGATTTCATAGTGGTCGCGGGCCGATAAATCCGGGGGATTGAAATACGAGCTGGCCAGGTGGTATACAACCCGCGGTTTAACGGCCCTGAGGGCATGCTCTACTTCCTCCGGCTTTCTCAGATCGCAGTAAACCAAGCGAACCTTTGTAAGCAAGTCCCCCAGCCTATCGAGCGAGGTGCTCGGACGCACCAAAACGGATACCGCGTCATGCGCACGGGTGAGCCGGCGCGCCAGGTGCGAGCCCACAAAGCCCGCTCCGCCCGTGATCAGCGCGGCCCCTTTCTTTCGCATTCAACGGTGCCGCAAGGACCAATCATAGGGGATGTCATTTTTATGGGAATCGACGTAAATAATTTCATCGGGGGAGTGCGGCTCGGTGGCGCAATTGGCCATGATGGACATTTTATCGCCATAGGTCTTGTAGCCGTTGGCAATGCCCGGCGGAACCTGGACCAGGCAGTAATTGTCCTCGCCAATAAAAATTTCCTGGAGCCGCTGGTACGTCGGCGATGTCTTGCGTAAATCATAGAGCACCAGCTTCACCCGGCCGACGAGGCAGGCGTTGTTTTGAACCATATTTTTATGGATATGCCAAGCTTTCACCGCCCCCGGCCAGCCGCAGGTAAAATAAATCTCGCCAAACCGGATGAAGTGAGGATCGGTGGCTTTGAGCATGTGCATGATTTTGCCGCGCTCATCTACGATCTGCCTGAGCGCAATGATTTTGACGCCGTCCAAGTTCACAAGATTCTCGCCTCTTCCCATAAACAGGCTCTCCTTTCTTTTCAGCGATTTCAGCGTTCGTGTGATGAGGGCGGCTTGGGCCAACCGATGGGCGCAGATCCCAGAAGCCGGTCGCGGGTACGCATCGTGGCGATCAAAAATTTCCGGGTCCACTCATAGAGATTATGCCGGGGGGATACCCAAAAAGCAGGACAGCCGGCGCGCCGGCCAGCCTCCATATCCCTTTCATTGTCGCCCACGAAGGGTGTGCGCGTCAAATCCAAATGAAAGTCTTTCTGAGCCTGAAAAAGAAGTTCCGGATTGGGCTTGCGGCATCTGCAGTTGTCGTTCCACCCATGCGCACAGACGTAAATCTTATCGATGGCGGCATCAAAGCGTCTGAGGTCATTTTGCATTTGTTGATGGATCATGTCCAGGTCCAACTGCGTCATGAAGCCTCGGGCCACCCCCGCTTGATTGGTCACAAGGATAAGGCGGTAGCCTGCCTGTTTCAATAGCCTCAACGCCTCGCGGGATTTAGCAATCCACTTAAATTGTTTCCAATGCGTGACGTAATAGGCCCGGCGGAGCTTACGGTTCAGAACGCCGTCTCTGTCCAAGATGACCGCGCGCTGGGGCGCCAAAAAAGCGTCCGTCAACGTCAGGCGATCCAAGGAGCCCACGCTATAATAACGATGGTCGGTGGAATAGGCCAAAAGCTGCCGCTTCCGGATCAGGCGGGAATAGACCTCGATCTGGAAAACAGGATTGCCCCGCGGCAAAAGCCTCAAGATATCCTTATTGAGAATGGCGAAGCCAATTTCGACCCCGCTCAAGCCCGGCTGCTTGCGGTAGCGGTCATAGGCAACGACGTATCCGCGTTCGTCGAGGCGCACATTGCTTTTGCTGTAGCCGTCCCTGTTGGAGTAGACGGTGGTCATGGCCGGCAAGCCAGCAGCCAGGTAACGCTCCCACATGGTCTGAAACTGCATCGGCCAGTAATTGTCACAATACACCAAAAGAAAGCATGGATCCAAGCGGTCATAGACGAGGGCCAGACGCCTCCCGGTCTCATTTTCTGGACTGGTCAATGAATATTCGATGGAAAGGCCCAGTTTTTTGCCACTGCCATACTCCTCTTCAATGGCGCGGCCGCGATAGCCCAAGAGCAAAAGCACCCGTTCAAAACCCTGGCGCTGGAGCATCTGCAAAAGATACGTCAAAAAGGGCTGCCCGTGAAAGGGCACCATGGGCTTGGGGATGCGGTCGGTCAAGGCGCGCAGTCGGCGCCCTCGGCCCCCAGCCAATATGACAACCTGCCTGGGACGATTCGGTGGCATGCCGACCCATTCTAGCAAAATTCCATAATGGAAAAAAAATTCCGCGGCGCTGGCCGCAAATCTTATTTGATATACTATGATGGGTTGGAATTTAGGCCACCGGCGCATGTCCCCAAAACTCTCCACCGTCATCATCAACTGGAACGGAATGCCTTTTGTTCAGGACTGTGTGCGCTCAGTGGTCTCTCAAAACAATGCTGGAACGCATGAGATCATTTTCGTCGACAACGGAGGTTCCACGGACGGATCCAAGGAATTCATTGAAAACAATTTTCCCCGCATCAAGATTGTGGCGCTACCGTTCAACCGCAAGTATACGGGGGGCCTGAACGCCGGCATCCGCGAAGCCGCCGGCGATTTCATTCTCAGCGTCGCCAACGACAACATACTGGATCCCGACCTAACGCACAATCTTATGGAGGTCATGCGCCAGGATCCGAAAATCGGGTGCATCGGCGTCCAGGCCCTGCCCATGAAAGCCGATCCCCGCGCCTCCAGGCCGGATCAGATGTATACCGTCAATATTCTGGCGCAAAACGTTCTGGTGCGCGTGCCAGGCTGGGGGCAAGGCGTAACCGAGCTCTTCTACGTGGACACCAATGTCGCCCTTTTCCGCAAAGGCGAAGACATTTTCTTCGATGAGGACTATCACTACTATTACGATGAAATCGGCTTTACCTGGCGTCTGCGCCTAAAAGGCTATAAAAACCTCCACGCCCCGCAAGCCATCACGCATCACTTGAGCAACGCCACAACGAGAAACGAAGACCCATCCATGCGCTACTTCGCCTACCACAAGAACCGTCTGATGGCGTTATTGACTCTCTACCAAGCCCAGACCCTGCTCAAATTTCTTCCTGTGTTTTTGCTCGATGAAACCGCCTTCCTCTTGTGGCCGGGAGGCTGGAAAACCAAAGCCGCGCAGATTCTCCCCAAACTCAGAGCCTACGGCTGGATTGCGTCCCATTTGGGATTTTTGCTTAAAAAAAGGCGCCAGCGGCAATCTGAAAGGGTGGTGCCGGACCAGGAAATTGTGCGCTACATGAGCCACCGCGTCGCCTCAGGCCGGTATTGGCTCACCCGCGCCCTCAACCGCCTGATTTACTGCTACTGTGTCGGGGTCGGACTCCCCACCCTAGAATATTATCTTGGAAAAGGAGAAACGCTTCGCTTCAGCCCTGAAGACCAGGCGAGGCGGAGCCCAAGCTGAGCGACCGCCGACTACTTTAGCGGGCCGTTCGGCAGCGGCGACAAAATCGGTTCCTCCCAGAGCGCGAAGCGGCTCCAGGGATACTGGGCATGACGGCGTTTGAACGGGGGCAGGGGAGCACGGCCAAGGACTCAAGACTGACGCGGCGCATGCAGATTAACTGCTGTCAAATCGAATCTGGATGCGCTGAGCCAAGCAGGCCCGCAGACGCTCCACGTCAATGAGCGTCTCGGTCATCAGCGCCCAGAGGCGCTCCGAGAAGACTCGCAAGCTGCCCATGCTTT
>MGUX01000028.1:1859-5410 GCA_001800185.1 Elusimicrobia bacterium RIFCSPLOWO2_12_FULL_59_9 | reverse complement strand
CTACGATCAGCAAGGAATGCCGGCCCGCCGCGTGGTTTTGATCGAAAGCGGCGTGCTCAAAGGCTATTTGCTTTCGCGCTACCCCCTCAGAGGATTCGACCATTCCAACGGGCACGGAAGAGCCTCCATCGGGAACCTGCCGATGGCCCGGCCGGGCAACCTCCTTTTCAGCTTCGCCAAGCCCGCGTCCTCAAAAGCGCTCAAAAAGCGTTTGATCATGGAGGCGAGAAAACAGGGCAAAGCGTCCGGGTTGATACTGGAAGGCTTCAGCGATTTCGACGCGCAGACACAGAGCGATATGCATCAATCCTTCAGGATCTCAGCCGACCGGGTCATCGAAGTGGACGCGAAGACCGGCGCGGAGAGGCTCCTGCGCAACTTGGATTTGGTCGGGACGCCTCTGTCTTTGGCGAACCGGCTTTTGGCCGCCGGGATGGACGAGCAGGTTTTCAACCGCATCAGCACGGGCCTTTCCGGAGAGGTCCCGATTTCCGTGCTCTGTCCCAGCCTCCTTTTTCAGGAACTGGAGCTCCAAAAATCCCCGCATAGCCCCGAGCGCCCGCCCATCTTGGAAAGTCCGCTAAACGAAGTGAAGTGATAGAGTGGTACAGTGGTTGAAGTAAAGTGATAAAGTGGTACAGTGCTAAAGTGAGATGAACGCGGGTTCTTGTTCACTCTACCACTCTACCACTTACCACTCGAACACTTTACCACTGTAGTTGAGAAGCGCAGGACGCAACCGTATGAAGGTCACCTCTCAGAACGGGTTCAACGAGATGTCGCGCATGGCGTTTTATTCGGCGGCATGGTCCACCGAACCTTAATGGGGTTCAGTCCGCTAGGACGCCATAGGGGCGGAAGCCCCTTGGGGAGCGTCCCCGCGGCATTCCGATGAAGCGGGGATTTCAATCCGAGAACTGAGCCACAGGCGAGGCTCGCAGGACGCGACCAAGGCTATTTTTGTAGAATGATGCCTATGGCGGCCAAAATATTGGACGGGAAGCGCGTCGCGGAAGGAATTTTGAAGGGTCTCCGGGCCAGGACGGAGCGGCTGAAAAAATCGGGGATAGAACCGACCTTGGCGGCCATCGTGGTCGGCCGAAACCCCGCCACCTCGCTTTACGTGAAAAAGAAGATAGAAGCCTGCGAGATCGTCGGCACCCGCGCTCTGGAATTCCAACTCCCCTCCTCGACCACCCAGGAGGAACTCTACGAGCAGCTTCGCGCGCTCTCCAGAGACCCCCAAGTCCATGGAATACTGCTGCAGCTGCCTCTTCCGGCCAATCTCTCCGCCGAAAAAGCGTTAAGCGGAATCAGCCCGGTCAAGGACGTGGATGGGTTGACCACCTATAATTTGGGGCGCTTTTATTCCTTGAAGAATCGCCAAGATATCGAATCCGCGGGCGTTCTCGTTCCTTGCACGGCCTTGGGCATTTTGCAGTTGATCGCCAAAACCCCACTGCGGCTTCCCGGCTGCCGCGCGGCGGTCATTGGAAGGTCCAGCATCGTGGGGATGCCCGTTGCCCATCTATTGACCTGCCACAACGCCACCGTCACGCTTTGCCATTCGAAGACTAAAGATCTGGATCAAATCTGCCGGCAGTCGGATTTGATCGTCTCCGCCATAGGAAAGCCGCGCTTTTTGAAAGCCGGGATGATTCGCAGGGGCGCGGTGGTCATCGACGTCGGCATCAATTATGGAAAAGGCGGAAAACTCTGCGGGGACGTGGACTTTAAGGAGGCGGCAAAAAAAGCGGGTTATTTGACGCCCGTGCCGGGCGGAGTGGGCCCCATGACCGTCGCCATGGTCCTCTCCAACACCATTCTGGCCGCGGAGAGGCAAATTGCAAAAAATCCTAAGACTGCCGTCGCGGCGCCGGTTCAGTGAGGCGCCGGCTCATCGGAAGGCTTTTTCTTGTGGGACAGCATGATAAAAAACAGGAAAAGAGCCGCAACCGCCGCGCCCATCAGAATTCCGCCAAGCAGTCCAAAACCGGCGCCTTTGACGACGACCCCCGACACGAAGGAGGCCGCAATGGCTAAAGTTCCCTTCTCCAACGCTGACAACTTTTCTTTCTTGGGTTTCTCCGGCTCTTTGCCGGGTTCCGAGGGTTTGCCGGGATCTAAAGTCTTTCCCTTCTCAGAAATCTGAAAATTCGCATCCTTGTTGGTGTATTGGCCCTGAACCTGAGGGCGTTGAACCAGAGGCTTGGCCCCCTCGGCGACGGCCTTGTACTCGCCTTCGGCCGAAGCGTCGAGTTGATTCTCAGCCGTCCCGGTCCAACCCCATTGCGCCATCAACACGAGCGCTGTGAAAATAATCAGCCCCTTTTTCATAAATTTCCCCCGAAAGCCGCTTTGCTGCTCCTGCTCTAATTATAGCACGACTTTAAGAAATCGCCAGTGGTAAAATCATGACCTGCGCACGTGCAAATGTACTGGTCACCGAGAGCCCGCTCACACGACCGTAAAGGGTACCCGCACCCGCCGCAGTCCCAACCCAAGGTTAGTCATTTCTGAGGTTTTCTTGTGGACGAACGCCAAGAACTCCTTGTCCCTATACTTGATTCCCAGCAGACGCCCCTCAGTTAAAGCTCTCGCCCACTCTTCAACCGCGGCGACAGTTTTCGAATGCTTCGCATTGTCTTCGAGCATTCGCAGATTCACCAGGCAGAGCTCGATATCATCATGACGCTTCTTATCCTTGAACAGTTTTGAGAATTCTTTCGCTCGCATATCTAAGCCTCCTTGGCGCGGTAGACCAGCCGCATCGGATCCAAACCCGCGCCTTCAACTGCCGCCCCCACGAATCCGATAATTTTCTTCATGCTCTGTTCATCGGTCAGGCGCAGTACTCGACCATCTTCAAATCCCATAAACCGGTAAAGTCTCCGCCGAGCTTCATCGACTGGATCGTTTGTGATGACGCCATACCCATTGAAATAAATTCCTATGGCCAGGAGTAGAAGCATCGCGAGAATTATTGTGTTGTCCGGTCCAGTCCCACGCTCTTCCCACCCGATATCTCTCGCATTCTTACCCTTCGCCATTTTTAGCATCAATCCAACTTCGTGAGCCTGAAATCCCATAAAAACCCACAGGGGTTCGCGCTTTTTCGCATCCACGCCAACAAGCTCAAAACAAACCATCCTTCCGACCGGCGCGGCTCCACCCTCAAGTCCCAAGTCCTCCAACTCGGCAACTCCTGCGGGGTGCGGTTCCCGCGCAACTTCGACTCGGACAATCGCATTGTTGCGGGGCGAACATGAGCGGAGGTTCTTCTCCAACGAATCTCTTACCCATGACATTACATCTTCCGCCCTCTCTGGCGCTTTCCTGGGCTCAATACTTTGATAGTATTGAAGCGCCTCTCGCTTAAAGCGCTCCACCGGGGATTCCGTCACGCTTTCTCCCCATGTCGGCTCTCCTCAACACGATGCAGACCGAATGCCATTGCAAAGATTCGATGATATGTTGGACCCGTGCCTCCAGCGAGATTGCCGGCGGATAACTCCTGCAACAACTCATTGACCCTGCCCGCCGCAACAATC
>MGUX01000028.1:0-1841 GCA_001800185.1 Elusimicrobia bacterium RIFCSPLOWO2_12_FULL_59_9 | reverse complement strand
GGACCAGTGGGCACACTGGCGCTGGTTTCCCAACGATTTACCGTCTGGAACGAAACGCCGATGAGGTGCGCCAACCTCTCCTGAGACAAGCCAAGAGCCTTTCTGAGACGTCGGATTCGTTGGTGAGTTGATTGTGATGCCATATTTAATAGTATAGCATATGGTATATCATCTGTCAATGCCCCGCATCGAATCATTTAAAATGTTACCGAACGTGGATCGGTCAAATCACTTAAAATGTTACCAAAATAATCCCTTTAAATCGGGTTACGGAGGACATTTTAATGAGCCCGGCAGCCAAATGGGAATACATGAAAACCATCTACGAACGGTATCGGCAGGCCAGGAAGAAAGACAAGAAGCCTATCCTTGACGAATTCTGCAAGGTCTACAAATGCCACCGCAAACACGCGATCCGGCTGTTAAACGGCGCCCCTCCCGGCGAACAACGCCCCAAGCGGCAGGGCGGCGGCAACATCATCTATGGGGAGCGAGTGGTCTCTATTTTGGAAGCTTTCTGGAAAGCCTTAGGATGTCTGTGGTCCCATCGCATGAAGGCGGCGCTGCCGTTATGGCTTCCCTGGATCCGGAAGCATTTTCCCATGACGCCCCAAGAGGAGCGGCAGTTATTGTCGATGAGCGCCTCGACCATGGATCGGCGGCTGAAGGCCAAAAAGCAGCAAGCGCGCCAACGTCTCTACGGAACCACCAAGCCGGGAAAATGGCTGCGCCATCAAATTCCTATCCAAATCGAGCACTGGGGCGTGCGCAAGCCGGGATACACGGAAATGGACCTGGTGTCCCATTCCGGTCCTTGCAGCTCGGGCCTATTCGCCCACACCGTCAACCTGACCGATATTCTCACGTGCTGGGTTTGCCGGCGAGCCATCCTGGGCAAGGCCGAGGTGAATGTGACTGAGGCGATGGAGGATATGCAAGAACATATTCCTTTTCGGCTGTTGGGGGTGCACGTCGATAACGGCAGCGAATTTATCAACGCGCACATGCTCCGCTATTGCAGAGACGGCCGCGTCAAGCTGACCAGAAGCCGGCCACGCAAAAAGGACGACAATGCCCATATCGAACAGAAAAACGGCACCCATGTGCGCCAGCTCTTGGGCTACGTCCGCTACGATACGCCATCGGCCGTGGACGCGATCAATGCGCTTTACCGGGACCTGCTCGATCCCTTTCAGAACTTGTTCCAGCCTTCCGTCAAACTGGTTAAAACGGTGCGCCGGGGTTCCAAGCTCCATCGTATTTTTGATGATCCACAAACCCCTTTGGATCGATTACTTCAATCCAAGCAGGGCAGTCGTGTAAGGGTGGCGAGGCTCAAAGAGCTTAGGGAGCGAATCGATCCTTTTGAGCTTTCCAAGGCCATTGATGCCGCCTTAGATCGCGTTTACGCCATGGCCTCGGAATTGCGCAAGATCAGCGTCCCCAGGACAATCCATCGGGCATTTTTGGAAACACCCTCTGAAATAGGAAGTTGGTATTGGTCGGGTCCCCGGGTCGATTCGGCTATCGCGAAATACACACGGGCCCACTATCGTGACGGTCTATTCCAGACCAAATCATGAAAACAATCCCATCCATTTTCATGTGCTGTACGCGGTCCAGTAGCCGGCGACAACAACTACAAACGACATCAAAAAACACAGGAGGAAAACGGCTGTCAACTATGATCTATTTCGGTAACATTTTCAAATGAGTTGACACGGGGCCGGGAAGACGGAATGGGGTTAGGTGGAAAATGTCCGTGGTTGGAATCACATTGGGGAATCGCGGTGACATTTGCGGCCGGATTTCGGGGGTCTACCCGCACCTGGGCTTGTTTA
>MGUX01000027.1 GCA_001800185.1 Elusimicrobia bacterium RIFCSPLOWO2_12_FULL_59_9 | reverse complement strand
CACCACGGTATTTAGCAGGTGGGTGTCGAAGGGCTTCATCAAGTAATCATAGGCGCCGCTTTTGAGTATCGAAACAGCGGTCTCCAGGTCCGGAAAGGCGGTCATCACCACGACGTCGGTGGACGGCGACCGGCGCTTGACCTCCTGCACAAGGCCCAGCCCATCCAGCTTGCCGGGCATGATGACGTCGGTCAAAACAAAATCAAAATCCGTGAATTCAAAGCGGGTGACCGCGTCGTCGCCGCTCTGCGCCGTTTCAACGTCGTAGCCAAGGCGGGTCAAGCTCCTTTTGCAAAGCTCGCGGATGGGTTCGTCGTCGTCAACCACCAGGATTCGCTGCGTCACTATTTCTCCGGACAAATCTCCCCACAATTTTCCTGCAGATGAAATTATCATAACAAATTATGCCGTGACCCGCAGGCCGCGTCCGGGTTCTTGCCAGTCTCGCGCAATCCTGCTAGACTTCTTGAGCCAAATGCGCAAACCCGCGCCCATCAAACTCCGAGACCGGCTCGGCCGCTCGGGACTGCATGTCGCCCTGGCCGCGGCCGCCGCCTTCGCCGTCTACGCCAACTCGCTGCAAAATCCATATCTTTGGGACGACGTGGAGCAAATTCAAAACAATGCCGCCCTTCGAGATTGGCGCAATATCCCGAAGCTTTTGACCCGCGGCTACTATTACGCCGCCAGGGAAGAGTCTTACCGCCCAGTGGATTCCTTGTCTCTGATCGTCACCCAAGGCGTGTTGGGCCCCCGGGCGGGCGCCCAAAGAGCCGTGAACGCCGGCCTGCACGCGCTCAACGCCGCCCTCGTCTATTTTCTCGCCCTCTCTTTTTTGCCGGCGGCGGGCGCCCTCCTGGCGGCGTTGATTTTCGCGGTCCATCCCGTTCATACGGAGGTCGTCAATTGCGTCGCCTACCGCGATGAGTTGTGGGCCTGCCTGCTCTACCTGGCGGCCTTCATCTTGGCTCGGCGCCGGCGCACCGCCTGGGCTCTGGCGGCCTACGGCCTTTCTCTGGCGGCGAAGGAAACGGCCGTCACGCTTCCGGCGCTGTTCCTGGCGCATGAAATCCTTTTTCCCGCCGGGCCGCCGGCGGCTCCGCCGCGACTCATGGATAGGGCCAAAACCATTCTCTCCTCCCCCTTTCTTATGGGCGCGGCGCTGATAACGGCGGTTTATCTTCCATTGCGATTCACCGTCCTGGCCAATGTCGAGCATCAAGCCTCGTATCCCGGAGGCAGCCTCACCTCGAATTTTTTGACCATGACGCCGGTCCTGCTCCAGTATGTGCGCCTCCTTTTTATTCCGGTCCGGTTGGCGGTGAGCTATGACGTGCCGGCGCTCCGCTCCGCGGCCGAGCCGGCTTTCCTCGGCGCGGCGGCCCTTCTGGGCGCGGCGATTTTGGGGGCCGTTTGGCGCGGGCGCACGGACCGCCAAGTCGCATTTTGGAGCGCATGGATAATCCTCGGCCTGGCCCCCGTTCTTAATTTCGTGCCGTTTCTTCACACCTCGCTTATGTTTGAGCGATACCTCTATATTCCCTCGGTCGGATTGGCGCTGCTGCTCGCCCGCGCCGCCGAGTCAATTCCAAAAAGAGCCGCCTTGGCCTTGGCCGTGGCGCTGCTGACCGCCTACGCATACGCAACTGTCGCGCGCAACCGGGTGTGGCGTGATGGAGAAGCGCTTTACAAAGACAATCTCCGAATATTTCCCAACAACCATCGCATTTATACTTTTTTGGGAGGCGACTATCTGTCGCGAGGACAATTCGAGCCGGCCATCGCCCACTTTGAGAAGAGCCTGCGCTTGGCGCCGGGATTTCCCAGCGCCTTTAACGCCCTGGGAACGGCCTACTACCGGCAGGGCCGCTACGCGGCGGCCATAGAAAATTACGAGCAAGCGCTTCGCGCCAAATCCGATGACTCCTCCGTCATTAATAATTTATGCATGTCGTATTTTCAAAACGGCCAAGTCGAGAAAGCGCTGGAAACGGCCCAACTGGAAATGCGGCGCAGCCCATCGGCCGCGGAGCCTTACGGCAACCTCATTTACTTTTACAGGGTGATGGGAAAACACGACCTGGGCCTAAAGACGGCCGAGCAGGCCTTCTCCCAAGGCATCTACTCCCCGGAAATACATGATCAACTTGGAATCCTGCTCGCCGCCCAAGACCGCGGAACGGAGGCGATCGCGGAATTTGAGAAGGCGCTGGCATTGGATCCGTTGAATTTTGAAATCAAAAACGACCTCGGCGCGGCTCACGCCAACCTGGGGCAATTTGACCTCGCGCTGCGCGAGTTTGAAAAAGCCAGGAAAATCAACCCCGCCCACGGGCCGACGCGCCGGAACATGGCCATGACCTATTGGAAAATGGGCCGCCGGGAGGATGCCCTGCGGGAACTGGACCAGCTTATGGATTTGAGCGAGGAGCCGGAGCAAAAGGAAAAAATCCGGTCCTTGAAGGAAATGCTGACAAAATGAAGGGACGCTACTCGGTTTTCCCGTTGAGAACCAGAAGCTTCACGATCCTGTCGAGATCGTCCATGGAAAAAAAGTGTATGCGCAAAAATCCGTGGCCCTTTTTTCCCGCCAGCTTCAACAAAACTTTGGTCCCCAGCTTTTGACGCAACACCGCCTCCAGTTCCCGCAGTTCCACCGGCTCTCGATGCCGTAGAGATTTCTCCAAAGGTTCCTTGGGAGCCTTTTTATCTTTGAGGCGCCGGACTATTTCTTCGAGTTCGCGAACGGAAACAGGCGCCTGCATTGTTTTTTCCCAAAGTCTCCGCCTCTGGAGCGGATCCTCCACCGCCAGAAGAGCTCTGGCATGGCCCTCAGATAATGTTCCCTCTGACACACTATTTTGAATTTCTTCCGGCAAATCCAACAGGCGCATCATATTGGCGACGGCCGGCCTTGATTTTCCAACCACATCAGCGATTTGGTTTTGCGTGAACTGGAATTCTTTAATTAATCGCAGAAATCCAAGCGCCTGCTCGATAGGATTGAGATCCTCGCGCTGAAGGTTTTCGATGAGGGCCAACTCCAATTTCTGATTTTCCGCCACCTCCGCCCGGACATGGGCCTCAATTTCCTTCCAACCCAGCATCTTGGCGGCCCTGAGCCTTCTTTCCCCGGCAATGAGGTCGAACTCGCCCGTCGACTGGTCCGAAGTGACCACAATCGGCTGCGCCAACCCGCTCGTTTGCATGGACTGAGCCAACTGCTGCAAAGCTTCCTGGTTAAATTTCTTGCGCGGCTGAAGACGGTTGGGCCGAATCTTGGCAAGCGGTATCAAGTGGACCCCGCCGCCGCTCTTCGTATTCTCAACCTGCGTTTTCTTGCTTGGTATCAAGGCGTCCAAACCACGGCCTAATGCTTTTCTCATCGTTGCGCTCCTATGACAAATCAAACGCCATTTCCTTAGTCAAGCGCTGCCAGGCCTCCGGAGCCTGCCAATCCGGACGCCGTCTCTTCAAAAATTCAATCCCCAAAGCCAAATATCCCTTTCCCCCCTTGGACGACGGATCGTAAACCAGTATCGGTTTCCCAAAACTCGGGGCTTCGGCAAGCCTGACGCTGCGCGGAATTACCGTTTGATACAGCTTCTCGCCAAAAAATTTCTCGAGCTCGCCTCGAACCTGCTTGGCCAAAGAGTTTCTACCATCAAACATCGTCATCAACGCCCCATCCACCTCTAGGTTTGGATTGAGCGACTCCTTAACGCGGCGGATCGTGTTGAACAAATCCGACAGGCCTTCCAGGGCGTAATATTCGCACTGCATGGGAACCAAAATTTTATGCGCGGCCGCCAAGCCGTTCAAAGTCAGCAAGCCCAACGAAGGCGGACAATCCACAATGACATACTTGTACATGGATTCCACGCCGTCCAACGCCCGCTTCAGAGCAAATTCTCTTTCTTCGACGGATATAAGGTCCACTTCGGCACCCGTCAAATCACGATTGGCGCAGATAATATCCAGCCAATGCATTGAGGATTGCCGAATGGCCGATTCTATCCCCTTTTCACCAATAAGCACGGGATAGATGGTATCCCTGATGGAGTTTTTGTCAAAACCAAGGCCGGAGGTGGCATTGCCCTGCGGGTCCATATCCAGAAGCAAGGTCTCCTGGGACAAGTAGGCTAAAGTGGCGGCCAAATTGATAGCGGTAGTTGTTTTTCCCACCCCCCCTTTTTGGTTGGCGACTACAATGATTTCCATTTTAGGAATTCTCCGATGGAACTTCGATCCCCGCACGCCGGCCGTTATGGGTCAATGCGGACAACTGCTTTGCTAATTGATCCATTTTCACCATATCCACGTGTCTTGAAATTTCCTTAAGGACAACCATTTGTTTCCAAATTTGGTAGTTTCTCATCTTCCGCCCGTATAAAGGAAAGAGATCAAAATGCTGAATGATGACGCCCAAGTCCTTAACGCGGCACACCCGGTAGTACCATGCCGTTAACACGGGCGCAGCCACGGTGGAAAGTTTTGAGGCGCTCGCCAGATCTGGGTCAGCGAGTTTGGTCGCACCGGGTTCCATGCCAGAGGAACCTTTTCGAATGGAATATATCTGCCCGACCCCGAAGAAATTCATAATCCTATCCAGCATTTCGCGGTCATTGCCCGGCGATTTAATTGAGAAGTACAGGTTAATACTTTTTCCACTTCGACTATATGTGAAGGCAACATCCCTATTGCAGAAGCCTGTCACAAACCAAGGGCTCAGAGAGGCATTTGTTTCACGTGAAACTGTTTCGTTTGGAACACTATTATCCATATGTCGAGTGGAGGTAAATTCTACGTAATTCTTGGAGGCCTCGTCAAATACAAACATCCCATACGAAGCATTCTCCTCCACATTCCCCAACTGAAGATTGCGCGGCGCACAGGGCGCCCTTAGATTCGCGGGGAATTCAGCGCAAATCGATTCGGATCCATGAGCCGGGGATTATTTCGATGTTACAGAATTCAGCCCAACAGTTCCTTGGGGAATATTTTTATTCAACGGGGTTGTGGCCACCATGGCCCTGAATTAGAGGGCCGGCAAGTTTTCTTCGCCCAAATGGCCTCATCGACAATTTGCATATTCACTCGGCACTAGGGTAGAATTTACCCGCGCCTAACCTGAATTCCACCGCTGGGATTTCGCCCCCAGACGCAAGCACGCTGGAGGCCCCCGGCCTCCCGGCTAGCGCCCGAAGCTCCCCACGCCCCTTTGGGGCTTCTGGGTCCCAGGGCACGGCTCCTGGGGCCGCGCAGCGCGCAACCGCTGTTGCGCAGTTTTGTACAATACGTTCTGGTGGGGAAAGGCTGCAATTGCGGTTTTCGGGCTGACTATTCCCAAACAGATTCTATGCGCCCACACGTCCTCCTCTTGCTGTCGTTTCTGCTGACGCCGGTCACTGCTGCGGCGCAAAATCCTGAGGAGCAGTATTTGGAAGACATTCAAGAACTCTCGTCGGAGGATGCGTCCCAGCCCGGCCAAGCGACGGCCGCCGGGCAGGAAAATCAAATGCTGCCGGCGACGGCCGAGGCCTTGTCCGAAATCGGCCCTCCGATTCAACCGTTTTTTCATGCCCTGCAGTCAAACCCAAATAATTTCGGCGTTTTTGCCGACGGAGGATGGGACGGAAACTGGTACATAGGATTTGACGCCTGCTGGATCGTCAGGCTTCCGCCGGTCCCAAAAAGCGACTACGTCAACGCCTATGTCGGCGCCAAACTCGGCCGCTCCAAGACCCGGCCCCATCCCTCCAAGCGCGGGCAAAAAGAGATCATCCCCGGCAAAATATATATGGCGATTTCTTCAACGCCGGCTTTCACGACGAGCCAAAGCTTCTTTCTGGCCGACACCAAGGACATTCCCCAGGAAGCCGACACCCAACTGCCGGTGTTGGGCGCCGGCCACGCGGAATGGTTTTGGGCCGAAGTGCCCATGAAACTCGTTAATTTCAACGGCCCGAATTTTCTCGCGATTTGGTCGCCCACCGAGAATTTTTTATCGGTCTCCAGCGCTCCCATTTTGGCGGCCGCCGTCGGCGGCACGGGATCCCAAGCCTGGATCAACCGCGCCATTCACGGCAGCGCCCCGCGCCACGCAGAAACGAGTTTGGAGACCCCCATCACGTACTTTCAGCCGGCTTTGGCCATGAAATTGACGCCGCGCAACACCGGCCTTGTGTACATCCGGGGATTTGCCGTCGATCCGCAAAAGGATTTTGTGCGCGCGTCCTTTTCCGCGCTGGGTGAGGACCTCTCCATGGCGTGGCTCGAGGCGGTTCCAACGGCCGACGGAGAGCGTCCCGAATGGAAAAGAATTTCGCCCTACCTGCGGCACCCTCCCTACATTTTTGACGTTCCCAATGACGCCCTGCCAAACGCGCATTTCTCTTTCCGCGGCGCGGCCCAGGATATCCTGGGCAATACCGGCTACAGCCAGCCGCTCATGTTCAACGTTACGGAGGAACAACCGGATGAAGACGAAAAATAAAGGGCTCCATCATACGCGTCCGCGCTCCGCCGGGGCGGCGCGGTGAAGGCCGCGGTCGTCGGCGCGACCGGGATGGTCGGACGCGATCTCCTGGACCTCTTGGAGCGGCGCAAATTCCCTCTCGCCGCGCTTTCGCTTTTCGCCTCGCCGCGCTCCGCCGGAAAAAAATTGCGTTTTCACGGAAAAATGTTGGGGGTCTCCGCCGCCAACTCAAAAACACTGCGCGGCTTCGATCTCGTTTTCTTCGCCACGGAAAAGGACGTGCCGCTCAAGCTCGCCCCGGAGCTCATCCGCAGCGGGGCCTGGGTCATCGACGATTCCTCGGCCTTCCGCATGGATCCAAGAGTTCCGCTCGTCGTTCCGGAAGTCAACGGCCATGTCCTTTCGCCGCGAACGCGGCTCATCGCCGGCCCCAACTGCATCGCGGTGCCGCTGGTCATGGCCGTCCATCCCATCGCGCGCCGCTTCGGACTTGCGCACGTGCGCGCCTCAACCTATCAATCCATCTCCGGCGCCGGCAAGCGCGCGATGGATGAATTTGTGCTCCAGGCCCGCGCCTGGCTGCGCAACCAAAAACCTCCGCGCCCTAAAAAACTGCCGCAAACCATCATGCTCAACGTCTTTCCCCAATGCGACCGCTTCGGCGAGGGGGATTACACGGGCGAGGAAATCAAGATCAAGAAGGAGAGCCGCAAGATTTTAGGTCTGCCGGCGCTTAAAATCAGCGCCACGGCGGTGAGAGTGCCGGTGCTCATCGCGCATTCCATAGCGCTCTGGGTGGAGACAAAAAAGACCGCCACCGCGGCCCAGTTGCGCCGCGCTCTGGCGGGCGCCGACGGCGTCCAACTGATGGACGACCCCGGCAAAAACATTTACCCCATGCCTCTCACCGCGGCCAGGCGCTGGCCGGTTTACGTCGGTAGAGTACGGAGGGGGGAAAAGCCCAACGAATTTTTGCTCTGGGTTTCGGCCGACAACCTGCTCAAGGGCTCGGCGTTAAATTCGGTGCAGATAGCGGAATATCTGCTTCACAAAGGCTGGCTCGCCTCGCGAGCGCGCTAGGAGGCAAGGATGAAAAAGGAAGACACGATCGAGGCGGCGCAGGAGGCGGACGAAAAGCTGCGAGATGACGAGAACCACAGCAAGAAAAAGAAGCTCAAGAAAAAGCGTTACGAAAAAGAACTGGTGAAACTGCAGTTGGAACTGGTCAAGCTCGAGGAATGGGTCAAGCAGAAGGGCTTGAAGGTCGTCGTGATCTTCGAGGGAAGGGACGCCGCCGGCAAGGGGGGGGTGATCAAGCGCATCACCGAAAAGCTAAACCCGCGTTTTTGCCGCATCGCGGCGCTCGGCACTCCGACGGAGCGGGAAAAGTCCCAGTGGTACTTCCAACGCTACGCGGCGCATTTGCCGGCGGCCGGCGAAATCGTGCTCTTCGACCGCAGCTGGTACAACCGCGCCGGCGTCGAGCGCGTCATGGGATTTTGCGATGAGGAGGAATACGCGGAATTCCTCCGTTCTTGCCCCGAGTTTGAAAGGATGCTGATCCGCTCCAACATCATCCTGGTCAAATATTGGTTTTCGGTCAGCGACGAGGAGCAGGAATTGAGATTTCAAAAGAGAAACGAGGATCCCACCACGCGCTGGAAGCTCAGCCCGATGGACGTAAAGTCGCGCGAGAAATGGGTCGAGTACTCGATGGCCAAGGATGAAATGTTCAAGCATACCGACATCAAGCAGGC
>MGUX01000026.1 GCA_001800185.1 Elusimicrobia bacterium RIFCSPLOWO2_12_FULL_59_9 | reverse complement strand
AAACGGCTGTTCGTGAGAAATAAAGGCAGGTGCTTGAAGTTCTCGGCTCAAAAACTATCGGGAAGGGACTGCTACTGGCGAAGTTGGGTTAGCAATCGACACCGGCGCAGTCGTTTTAGTAATATTTCTTCTGCGCCCCAACGGGCCGGGGGACGAAAATGGACAAGGACAAATTCGATGAGATCGTGCTGGCACAACCAGCAAGTTGCGGACTCCGCGTGGAAAGGCTTCGACTGAGAGTCCATGTCGCGCCTCTTCGCCGCCGGCCTAATCTCAGACCCGAAGGCCAAGAGGAAATCAGTTATCCTCTCCGAGAAAGGCGAAAAACAAGCCGAAGCCGCCTTCGAGCGCCACTTCGGCCAGCCCGACAAAGGGGTTTCCAGTCCACCCCCGCAACGCTCGCGGCTCATCCATGATTGAACCCAGCCGAATCGCCCAAATCCCAAGTTTGACCCGCTCCCCTGGCGGTTTGTCAACTTTGTCAAACCCGGTACAGATTTTTCTGCCGTACACCTCGCGGGGGCCCGCATGAAAAGACAGTTGCTGGTACAGATTCACGGGTCGTGGATGGGTAATCACTATGCAAAATGTTGTATATTTAAAAAATATCGGAGAGGCTTTTAGGAGGTTAAATGGCCATCATTGAGCTTGATTCAGGAGAAACTTTCGAGCACATTCACCGCACTCAGAGCACCACTAGTTGTATTTCCGGCAGGGTGGACTTTGGCATCGGGGGAAATTGGCGGCCCCTGCAACTTGGCGAGACTATAGAAGTCCCCGCGAACACCCCGCACGCCATGAGAAACACAGGCGTCGTCCCGGCTCGGCTTGTATGCATAAGACACATTATCACCCCAACCACATCGCCAACCCCAGGCCCAACCATCCCCCAAGAAAATGAACGAGCGGACCTTTGATTATAGCAGCGAAAGTGACGCCAAATACCTCGCCAACACATCCAGGCCCCCAACGCACAATTGCGCACAGCGTAATCCAGAACCACACAATACCTGCGCTTGTTGTCATTCTCACGCTGCTCTTGATCCATTCGGTGGCGCGAGGTTGGGTGTCTTCTGTGGCCATGCCCTCGTGGTTGTGGGCCACAGAGATACTCAGCCCCAATGTTGCCGCGTCCCTGCTCATTGGGATAATCAGTCTCGGCTGGGCACAGGCCCAATTCGCGGCCTCTGTAAAGCCGTTCCTAACCTACTCCTGCCTTTTCCATAACGCGCCAGTAACCGCTCTCGAATCCGCGTCTAAGAAGATTTTCCGCGTCACTATCCAAAATCCAGGAATGGGTCTGGCCATAGTGCACAACATGACTTACCGTATCGGAGTCGCGCCCAACAGGGCGCGCTCCGATGCTCCAAAGCTCGAATATTGTGATGCAATCAAGGAGTTGGAGTCTCACAAATTCAAATACGGAAAGGATTTTGTCTTGGGTCAGATGAGCTTCGGCGCGGTCATCGCGCCAAAGGACTCTTTAGTTGTCGCAGAATTTCCATTGGAGATGGCCCAATCGTTACCCCAGTGCGACATCGAAATTGAGTTCGAGGGAATACTTGGCGACATTTACTCCAAAGAAATCTACTGCATTCCCAGACAGGGAATCATTCTCGATTCCCATTCGCCTCTCTGGCTGCCCAGTTGAACAGCATGGTCTCATCTGACCATGGAATTCTGGGGAGAATTCAGCGACGCCAAGGGACAAGTGATTCGCGAGCCTGACACGCTTACATGCCTCGTGGCACGCTTATGCGGAGGAATTTAAATGCCCGACAATATTGAATCTCAGCAATCTGTTCCAAGGATAGAATACTTCAAAGTGAAAAATTACCGCGCATTGCGCGAACTGGAGTTGCCCAGAATCACTCCCCTAACGGTATTCCTTGGCCCCAACGGGAGCGGCAAGTCTACAATTTTCGATGTGTTTGCCTTCCTTTCCGAGTGTTTTTCTGTCGGCCTTCGCAAAGCCTGGGACAAGCGTGGAAGATTTAAGGAATTGCGAAGCCGCGGAGCCGACGGGCCAATAGAATTCGAGCTCAAGTATCGCGAGCGCTCCGGCTCTCCCAGTATCACCTACCATCTTTCCATAGGTGAACGGGACAAAAAAGGGCCTTATGTGCTGGCAGAGTGGCTCCAATGGCGCCGAAAGAAAAGGTATGGCCAACCGTTTAAGTTCCTGGATTTTGCGGAGGGACAGGGACGCGTCATGACCGGAGAAATGCCTGAGGAAAAGGATAAGCGCATAGACGAAGCTCTTGATTCCCCCGAAATGCTGGCGGTCAACACACTAGGCCAGTTGGCCAAACACCCCCGAATCAGCGCTTTAAGGCGCTTCATTACGGGCTGGTACCTTTCGTACCTCACCGCCGACAACACCAGAGGCGTTCCCGAAGCTGGACCGCAGGAAAGGCTTTCTCAAACGGGAGATAACCTACCCAACGTTATCCAATACCTGCAAGAGCAACACCCTGAACGGCTAAAAAACATTCTTCAGACTATTTGCCGCCGCGTTCCCAAGCTTGAAAAGGTTGATGCCGAGATGTTGGCCGATGGTAGGCTGCTATTGCAAATCAAGGACGCCCCCTTCACGCGGCCTATCATGGCTAAATTCGCCTCAGATGGCACGCTTAAGATGCTGGCCTATCTCGCGGTCCTTTTCGATCCAGTCCCGCCGCAATTGGTCGGAATCGAGGAGCCTGAAAACCAACTTCATCCGCGCCTGCTGCAAGAACTTGCGGAAGAGTGCCGGAGTGCGTCATCCAGAACCCAACTCATGGTGACGACCCACTCTCCTTTCTTCGTCAACGGACTTAAGCCGGATGAACTTCGAGTTTTCTATCGCGACGAAAAAGGGTATACCCAGGCCCGAAGCGTCGCATCCATGCGCGGCATAAAGAATTTTATGGACCAGGGTGCACAATTAGGCAGCCTTTGGATGGAAGGACACTTCGACGCGGGCGATCCCTTGACTGCTTCCGGCGGACTCAAAGGGCCGGCTCAGACTCCCTGATCCAAACGGCAACCGCCACGTATGAGCCACCTGGAAATCCTGGTAGAGGAACCCTCAGTCGAAGCGGCGCTTTCCAATCTTTTGCCGAAGATAATTAATGCCCGAGCCACCTTCTCTATTTACGTTCATGAAGGCAAGACCGACTTGCTCAAAAAATTGCCCGGCCGACTGCGCGGATACAGCGCTTGGCTACCACTGGAATATCGCATCATCGTTTTGATCGATGAGGACCGCGCGGACTGCAAGAATCTGAAAGCTGCATTGGAAAAAACGGCCAAAGATGCCGGCTTGTTGACAAAATCGGCGGCTGGCACCTCCGCAAATTTCCAAGTTCTCAACCGCGTGGCCGTAGAGGAACTCGAAGCTTGGTTTTTCGGAGACAGTCAGGCCATCGTCCAAGCATATCCCGGGGTTCCCCTCACCCTGCAGACCAAAGCACGTTTTCGTAACCCCGATGGAATAGCAGGAGGAACATGGGAAGCTCTCGAACGCGTTCTCCAGAAGGCAGGCCATCATCGCGGCGGGCTTGCCAAGATCGCGGCGGCCAGAGCAATATCAGCGTGTATGGATCCTGGTCGTAATCAATCCCGGAGCTTCCAAGTTTTCCGGGATGGTCTGCTGGCTGCCATTTCGTGAAGAGACGACTCAGTACCTGGTTTGACAAACTTGACGAACTTTTTTTGTAAGCGGCGGTTCGCGCGTTTCCATTTTCTGCCGGTGGTCAGTGTCCAGGTTTCAGGCTAAAAATCTTTTCAGGCGCAATCAGGTCAGCACTCAATGCCTTTCAAGGCAGGTGGGAGGCCAGGGGTTTCCCTGCACGCCCCCGTAGTGGAAGGGTGGCTCCGCCGACTTCCCGTCGGTGGAGGGGAACCACGGGACGGTTCCCCAAGGGGCCCGGGGGCGAAAGGGAAATTCCTGGACAGGCCCGCCTGCCGTATGAGGGATTTTGTCTGTTTTTGTTCCTGATTGGGAAATAAGATAAGATGAAGTTGTATGAAAATCGCCGCGGTGGATACCTCCGGGGAACGATTGAGCCTGGCTTTGTGGTCGCCGTCCGGCCTTTGGCAAAAGAATTTACGGCCCGGCTTGCGGCATGACGAGCACGTGCTGCCGGTTTTTGACGCCCTGTTGCGCCGCGCCAAATGGGATTTGGCCGATATTGACGCCTTCGCGGCGGTCACCGGTCCCGGGCGGTTTACGGGAATCCGCATCGGCATCACCTTCGCCGGCGTCTTGAGCGCCCGCCTCAAAAAGAAAGCCGTCGGCGTCTCCGCCTTGGACGGCTTGGCTTTTCAGGCGCGGCATCGGTCGTGGCTGTGCGCCGCCCTGCGGGCCTCCCCTGGCGAAATCTTTTTCGCCCTGTATGCCCCCTCTTCGACGGAACCGGCGTTCCCGCCCAAATGGGTCATGGCGGAGGACTTGGCGAGTTCCCCTGAAATTAAATCGCTCTCGGCGCGATCCGGCGGGCCGCTTCTGCTGACCGGACCCGCGGCGGCGGAATACGCGCCGTTGTGGCAGAGCCAGATGGAGCCGAAGCCGGTTCTCCTGCCGGCCGGGCGGCGGCTGCTGCAGGCGGGCTCCGTGGCCCAACTGGCGGCCGCGCGCCTGCGCGAGCGCCGGGCGGACGCCCTCAAGCCGTTTTATCTCAAACCCACCAAGTACGAGCGTTTGGCGCAGAACCTTCGGCCGCGTCCGCTTCAACCCGTCCATGCATAGCCGCCGTCTCAAAATCTCTTTCGCGCTTTTTCTGGGCCTGCCTTTGTTCCTCCTCGCCGGCCCCGCCGGGGCGGGCAATCGCGCGGCCTACCTGCACTACCTGGACGGGCTTTTGCAGGAGCAGCACGGCGATACCCAAAAAGCCATCGACCGCTACAAAACGACCATCGAGCTCGACCCCGAAGCGGCGTTCGTTTACCGCCAGTTGGCCAACCTGGCTTTTGAGTCGGGACAATTGGCCTCGGCTCTGGATTACGCCAAGCAGCTTATTGAAAAAGAGGGCGACACGGCGGAGGGAGAATATTTATTGGGCAACATCCATTGGGCGCGCGAAGAGTTTGACGACGCCAAAAAGGCGTTCGAGCGGGCGCTGGAATTGGAGCCGGATTTTTCGCGCGCCAATTACGCCCTGGGAAACCTTGTGGGCAACACGGACCCCGACGGCGCGAGAGTTTATTTCAAGAAGTACCTGGAGCAGGAGCCGGCCAATCCCTCGGAGGTGTATTACCGGCTGTCGCTGATCGACCAGCGCGTCGGGGAGTGGGAGGGCGCGATCGCCAACCTGGAGAAGGCCATAGAAATAGAACCGAACGCCCTTCAAGCCCGCTACGGCCTGGCCCAGGTTTACGAGGTTTTAAAGGACACCGCGTCGGCGCTCTCCGTATATCTGGATATCCTGCCGTATGACCCCGAAAACGCGGACCTCGACAACCACGTGGGGGAGATGTATTACCGGGCATCCGAATCCGCCCGCGCGGAGGAATTTTTTCTCAAGGCGAAGAAACTTCAACCCGACAACGCGCGGGCGAACTTGGGCTTGGCGCTGCTGGCGGAGGAAAGTTCCGATTTCGGCCGCGCGGCCGACGTTCTCAAAGACAGCGCGGCCTTAAACGACGATCCGCGCCTGAGCCTGCGTTTGAGCTATTATTTGACCCAGGCCGACCGCCTGCAGGAGGCGGTCGGGGTTTTGGAGAAAGCCCACGCCAAGTGGCCTGAGGAGCATGAGATCAGCTACTTTCTGGGCATCGGTTATGACGAGACCAAGAAACCGGACAAGGCCGTCAAGGCGCTCGAGGCAGCGCTGGCGGCCAAGCCGGATTTCAGGGACGCCAGGTTCTATTTGGGCACCATCCACGAAAAGCAGAACGACATCAAGCGGCTGGAAAAGGAGTTCAGGGCTCTTATCGAAAAAAATCCGGAGGACGCCGCGGCCCTCAATTTTTTGGGCTATTCCCTGGTGGACCGGGACATGAAGCTCGAAGAGGCCAAGGGCTGGATTGAAAAGGCCTTGGAGATCGACCCGGACAACGGCGCCTATATGGATTCCATCGGCTGGGCCAACTTCAAGTTGGGAGAGTATGACCTGGCGCTTAAAAACCTCAAGCGGGCCCTGGAGAAGGAGCCGCGCGACGAAGTGATTTGGGAGCACCTCGGCGAGGTGTATACGGTATTTAAGGACACCGCCGCCGCCTGGGCGGCCTGGAAGACGTCGCTGGCTTACAAATCCGACAACAAAAAAGTGCAGCGCAAGCTGGCGGATCTTGAAAAGACCCTTTCCCCGGAGGAAATCGGCCGTAATCTGATGGATTTCTTGAGACATCGCCGCGGCGGGATGGAAAAGTTGTCGGGGTTCTGCCAGGTGCATGGAGAGATTGTCGGCCGTCCGTTTCACTTTTCAACCGTCCTGACCTTTAACAAGCCGGATCGCCTGGTGATTGAGATTCTCGGTCCTATGTTCGTGCCTATGTGGAGGATTCAGACCAGCTCCGCCGGATTTGAGATGGATCCCATGGCATTCGAGGGCATTTCGCCCGAAAACCTTCGCGACGCCGTGAGCCAAATCATGGCTATTTTCAGGAATTTCCTCAACGGTTCCTTGCTGGAGGTCGATGACGCTTCGTACCATAAGGGATGGAGCCGGCACTGGATAAAGACCGACAAGGCGCTTTTCTTCTTGACCCCGGACCGCGCCGACCTCGACAGCATCCAATTCACCGGCGCCAAGAGGTATCGCCTGGAGCTCAAAGACATGCGCGACGTGAAGCACCGGCGCTTGCCGGCATGGTATGTCATCGAAGGGCCCGGTTTCTCGGCGCAGCTCAAGCTGGAGCAGTTTTCCGCGGATTTTGAATAATGGTCGTCTGGGCGCCCGCTAAAATCAACTTGTACCTGGATGTGTTGGGCCCCCGCCCGGACGGCTACCACTCCATAGAGACCTTGTTCGCGAAAATAAACCTCCGCGACCGGCTGAGGCTCGGGCTGCTGCCGCGCGGCAGGCGGGACCATTTATCTGTGCGCGGACCCTTCGGCGCCCTCATTCCCCCCGGCCCGGCCAATTTGGCGTTGCGGGCGGCGCGAGCCTTCAAAGCCGGTTTTGGAATCTCCCGGCCCGTTTTTATCGAGATCGACAAACGCATTCCGGTCGGCGCGGGCTTGGGAGGGGGTTCTTCGGACGCGGCGGCGGTCTTGACCGGCTTGAGCCGGCTTTTTAAGCTGCCGGAGACGGCGGCCCATGTGAGGGCGTTGAAGACGATGGCCCTGGGCATAGGGTCGGACGTTCCTTTTTTTCTCGAAAAGGCCGGCTTCGCGGTGGGGAGGGGGCGAGGGGAGCGCTTGAGCGCCTTTGAGGTCGGGCGCCCCTTTTCGTGGGCGGTTTTGGTCTATCCGGGGCTCCAAGTTTCGACCAAAGAAATCTACCAAAAGCTGCGTTTCCCGTCGAAAAAGCCCGCCTTGACAAGGGCACGCCATCTTGGTAGACTGAAAAAAAGTTTGGAATGCGGGCGTCTCCCTCCCGGGTGGGAGGGGTGGCTCCACAATCGCTTGCAACAGATCGTGCTTTCTTCTCATCCTGAGGTCGCCGCGGCTCGCGACCGCCTGCTTTCGCTTGGAGCGCGGGCCGTCCTGGTTTCAGGGACAGGCTCCTCCGTTTTTGGTCTGGAGAAAACCCGGCTGAAGGCCCGGAGAATCTTCAACCGTTTGAAGCCGGTTAAGAACTGGAGCGTTTGGATGCTGCCTCTGGGAGGGGATTTGCACCGCCATTGAGGGGGCGCTTATGGAAATAACGGAAATCAAAGTGCACCTGCGCCACGAGGAAAAGCTCAAAGCCTACGTCACGGTCACATTTGATGCGTGTTTTGTCGTCAGGAATATGAAGGTGATACAAGGCGCCAAGGGCCTGATATTGTGCATGCCCTCCCGCAAGCTTCAGGATGGAACCTACAAAGACGTCGCCCATCCCATCCATGCCGAATTTAGAAAACTCTTGGAAGACAAGGTCCTGGCCGTGTATTATGACGAGCTGAAAAAAGAGGGCCCGTCTGCAAGGCCGGAGCGGCAAGCGGACGGGCCGGTTCCCCGGCCGGCGGAAGAAAAGCCCGCCGAGGACGTATAAGACGCGTTTAATTCCGGGGTGGTGTAATGGTAACACATCAGCCTTTGGAGCTGAATTTCTAGGTTCGAATCCTAGCCCCGGAGCCATCACAGCGCCCGGCCGCGCACCCTTCTTCCGGGGCGGTCTTCGGGCGCGCGGCGGCGAGGCCGCGTCCGGGAGTGGAGGAACAGGGTGAAACCTAATCATTCGTCGGCGTTGGGCGTGCTGGTTTTGGCCGCCGGGAAGGGGGAGCGCATGCAGTCCGAGACCCCCAAAGTGCTCCATCCCTTGGCCGGCCGCCCGATCATTTATCACGTTTTGCGCGCGGTCAGCTCTCTGAAGCTGAGCAGCTTGGCTATCGTGGTGGGGCACGAGGCGCCGGCCGTCCGCCTCAAGGTGCAGGAATTTGTCCAGGACAGCCACTGGATCAAGACGCCTGCCTTTTTCACGCAGAAGGAGCAGTTGGGAACGGGACACGCCGTCTTCAGCGGGGCGTCTTTTCTCAAGAAGCATTCCGCCGTCTTGATCGTCTGCGGGGATACGCCCCTGTTGACCTACGACTCGCTTTCGAGCGTCGTCCGCTTTCACCAAACCGAGAACAACGCGGTGACGCTGCTGACGGCGCGGCTGTCCAATCCGCAAAACTACGGGCGCATCCTGCGCAGTTCCTCCGGAGAGGTGCTGCGCATCGTGGAGGAATCCGAGGCCGGCGACGGGGAAAAAGCCATCACCGAAGTCAATTCGGGCGTCTATTGTTTTTCCACGGGGCTGCTGCTGAAAGCTTTAAAGGAGGTCAAACCCAAGGGGCCTCACCGCGAGTACTACCTGACCGACGCGGTGGATTGGGTGCGTTCCCATGGCGGCAAGGTGGCGGCGCTGCTCAGCCCCAACGCCGAAGAAATTTTGGGAATCAACAGCCGGCTTCACCTGTCCATCGCCGAAAGGATACTCAACCGCCGGACTCTGGAGCGGTTCATGCTGGTGGGGGTGACGGTGGTTGATCCGGCGGCGACGTATGCCGATTCCAGCGTCGAGATCGGGGCGGAAACGGTGCTTTATCCGGGCGTGATTTTAAAGGGCGCCACGCGCATCGGCAAAAACGCCCGGATCGGCCCCTACACCTTCATCGACGACAGCCAAGTCGGGAATTCGGCCGAGGTCCGCTTTTCCTGCCTGACGAGCTGCCGCGTGGGCGATGCGGCGCTGGTGGGGCCGTTCGCCCATCTTCGCAACGGCGCCGTGATCGGTCCGCAAGCCCGGGTGGGAAACTTCAGCGAGGTTAAAAAATCAACCTTGGGCAAGGGCGCGAAGGTGTCCCACCTGAGCTATATCGGGGACGCGCAGATAGGCGACAACGTCAATATCGGCGCCGGCGTGATCACCTGCAATTTCGACGGGGTGAACAAGCATCCCACCGTGATCGAAGCGGACGCTTTCATCGGCTCGAACGTGAATTTGGTGGCGCCGGTGCGCATCGGCAAAGGCGCGCTGGTCGGGGCGGGCTCCACGATCACGGAGGACGTCCCTGAGGAAAAATTGGCGCTGGCGCGGGCTCTGCAGGTGATCAAGGATAAAAAAACAGCGGGCGGGTCTAAAAAAGTCGCAGAAAGACTGCGGAGGTAGCCTTGGCGAAAATGCATGGGTTGACCGTGCTGGGGTCCAATCACCTGAGAAAGTCCGAGAAGTTCCTTTCTCACGACACGCTGAAGATTTTTTCCGGCAACGCGAACCAGGCGCTGGCGATGGAAATCTGCCGTTATTTGAGGCAGCCCTTGGGGAAAGCCCGCGTGTCGCGCTTCGCCGACGACGAGGTCAACGTGCAAATTCTGGAGAATGTGCGCGGAAGCGATTGCTTCATCATCCAGCCCACCAGCCGGCCGGTCAATGAGAACGCCATGGAGCTGCTCATCATGATCGACGCCCTGCGCCGCGCCAGCGCGGGCAGAATCACCGCCGTCGTCCCTTATTTCGGCTACGCCCGCGCCGACCGGAAAACGGAGCCCCGCGTTCCCATTTCGGCCAAGCTGATGGCCAATTTAATCACCGCCGCCGGCGCGGACCGCGTCATCACCATCGATCTTCATGTCGGCCAGATACAGGGTTTTTTCGACATCCCCGTGGACCATCTTTTTGCCGCGCCCGTTTTTATCGACCACCTAAAAAAAATGAAGCTCAAGGATTTCGTCATGGTGTCGCCGGACGTGGGCGGAGTGGAAAGAACCCGGGTCTTCGCCAAGAGGCTCAATACCAGCCTGGTGATCATCGACAAGCGGCGGGGCCGGCCCAACCACGCGACCATTTACCGGGTGATCGGCGAGATCGCCGGAAAAACGGCGGTGATCTTGGACGATATCGTGGACACGGCCGGCACGCTCACCAAAGTGGCGAATGCGCTCAAGCAAAAAGGGGCCACGCGGGTATTGGGCCTTTGCACCCACGGCGTATTATCCGGCAACTCCGTTGAGCTCATCGAAAAATCGGCGCTGGAGGTGTTGGGACTCACCAACACCATTCCCATTTCCTCCAAATCCACCAAGATAACGGTGCTGTCCATCGCGCCGCTGTTGGCGGAGGCGATTTGCAGGAACCATTTGGGCCAATCGATCAGCGCGATGTTTGCATAGGGGATAGGAGACGACTATGGCTGAATTTGACTTGGACGCGGAAATTCGGACGACTCAGAAACGCAGCGATTTAAACAACTCCAGGCGCGTGAAGCGTATCCCGGGGATCGTTTACGGAGCCGACAAGCCCAACGTCAATATTTGGGTGTTCGAAAAGGCGGTCAAACAGATACTGCAGGCGGGAGGCGGCAACGCGATTTTCCGGCTGAGGCACGCCCAGGGGACGGAGACCGTCATTTTGAAGACCACGCAGCACCATGTGGTGACGGACGCCTCGCTGCATATGGATTTCCAGCGCATATCACTGAAGGAAAAAATAGAATTCCGCGTTCCCGTGGTCATCATTGGGACTGCCGCCGGCATTCAAAAGGGCGGCACTATGGAGCATTTATTGCGGGAGATTTCCATTCGCTGTTTGCCGATCAGCATTCCCGACAAGTTCGAAATTGATGTCTCGGCTTTGGAAATCGGCGACGGCCTCCGCGTCAAGGCAATCCGCTTTCCCGCGGACGTCGAGGTCTTGGAGGACCTTGAAAAGGTGGTCGTCAACGTCATCGCGCCGAAGGTGGAAGAGACGCCGGCGGCCCCGGTCGCGGGCGCCGAAGCGGCCGCGGAGCCCGAAGTGATCGCCAAAGGCAAAAAACCGGAGGAAGGCGCCGCGGAAACGCCGGCCGAAGGTGGAAAGCCCGCCGCGAAACCCGGCGCGAAACCCGCCGGAAAGCCCGCCGGGAAACCCGCCTGAGCGGGAGTGAATGGCCATCCACCTCATCGTGGGCCTGGGCAATCCGGGGGTTCGCTACCGGCAAACCCGGCACAATTTCGGGTTCCAGGTTCTCGATGCGTATGCCCTCCGCGACAAGCTTGACTGGCGGGTATGGCGCCATATGGGCGAGGTGGCGCAATCCCTGCGCTCCGATAAGCTTTATTTGGCCAAGCCGGAGACTTTCATGAATCGTTCGGGAGAAATGGTCCGCGCCTTCATGGCGGCGAAAAACATTTCTCCCGAAGCGGCGCTGATCGTCTATGATGATTTTTCCCTGCCCTTGGGCCAAATCCGGATCCGTCCCCGGGGATCGGCCGGGGGCCAGCTTGGGATGACCTCCATTTTGGAGCATTTGCGGACTCCGGATATCCCGCGCGTCAGGCTCGGGACCGGGCCGGTGCCAGGCGGCGAAGATCCGGCCGACTTTGTGCTGCAAAAATTCGCGAAAAAGGACCTTCCGCTCGTCCGGAGCGTGGTCGAGCGGGTGTGTGAAGGCTTGGACGCGATTTTGGAGCGTGGAATTGATGGAGCGATGAGCGTCTATAACGGACTTTCCTTGGAGGGACGCTGAGGCCATGTCCGGCTCCTTGGCTTGGCTGAAACTGTTCTTCGGCTTTATTTTTTTGCTGCTGGGCCTGGGCTATTGCTACCGCCCCGACTTGGTCGAGCGCGTCAATCTCTTTATTCGAGATTACCTTCTCAACGACTCGTATTTGGCGCTGGAAAGAAAGAAGTGGGGACTCTTCCTGATTTTGATCGGCCTCATTTGCATTTACATGGGCGTTTCCGCGATGAGCCGTTGATTACCCCTATCGGCCGGGTAAGACTATGACCGAATCCCTCAAAAAGCGATCGTTGGAAATACTTGCCTGCGCTCTGGACGGCGCGCAAGCCCTTTCGCCCGCGGAGGTCTATTTGCGCCGCCGCGCGCTGCGCACATGGGAGTTCAGAGAAGGGGAGTTGACGCGCGTGGAAGAGAGCCCGCTCGAGGGCTGCGCCCTGCGTCTGGTGCGCGACGGCCGCCTCGCTTTCGGAGCGAGCAGCGCGACCGTGGATTTTAAGGCGCTGCGGAAACTGCGGGGCACTCTTGAGTCGCTTTTGACCTGGTCTCCCCAAGACTCCCACAGGATGCTGCCGCGGCCGCAGGAGGCCATGCCGGAGGCCTCCTTGAAGCTCGCGGGAGCTTTGGAGGATCCGTGTCTGCTCGACGGCTTCCGGGACGCCGAACCGGCCGAATCGGGCCCGAGGTTTTGGGACCCGGAATTCATTCGGGAAGTTGAGGCTCTCGCCCGCAAGATCGACTCCCGAATAAAGCAAGTGGTCTTGTTGGAATACGCCGAAGGTTCATCGGAAGCGGCGGTGGCCAACACATTGGGTCTGTGCGTGGGCAAAAACCGCACGGAATGCAGCCTGCATTTAGAGCTCCTCGCGGAAGACGGCGGCGAGGTCCAGGTGGGCTCCTCCTCCCAGAGGCGCTGCTTCAGGAAGGATTTGGACTGGAAACGGACCGTTCAGGAAGCGGTTTGGACGGCTTCCGCCCGTTTGGGAGGGCGTTCCTTCGCTCCGGGGCGCTCCACGGTGGTGCTCGACCCTTGGGTGGCAGCGGAATTTTGGGAGTTTTTGGCCGGCGCCTTGCGCGCCGATCGCGTCCAGCGAGGGCAGTCCTTTTTATGCGGCCTGGAGGGAAAGAAAGTGGGCTCCCCTCAGGCGAATTTCATCGACGACCCGCATCTTCCCGGGGGCGTCGGCAGCTGCCTGTTCGATGATGAGGGCGTGCCGACGCGGCGCCGCGGCTTGATCAAAAACGGCGACTTGACGGATTTATTGTTCGACAGCTATTGCGCCGGCAAGGCGGAGGCGTCCGGCGCGGCGCGAGGGGCCGTTGCGCCGGACGCCGGCTCCGCCGTGAGAGATTCCTTTCAAGCGGCCCCCGTGCCGGACGTGTCCAATTTCTATCTTGCCGGCGGCGACATGACCCGCGAAGAGTTGATCGGCGGCGTGCAAAGAGGAATTTTGGTCGTCGAGGTGTTGGGCATGCATATGGCCGATCCTAATACCGGAGAGTTTTCCGTGGGAATTTCCGGCGCGGCCATTGAAGGCGGCCGCCTCACCCACGCCGTGAGTGGAGCCATCCTTGCGGGAAACATCCTGGATCTTCTCTCGCATATGGACGCCGTGTCGGCGGATTTGGCCTTCTACGGCGGCGTCGGTTCCCCCACGGTCCGTTTGGCGGACATGCGGGTGACTTAGGAACTGGGGCAAGCAGCCCAAATTCCTTTATTCGGGGGGCTTGCCGCCGGGTTTGCCCTCGGCCCCCGAGCCCCGTTGGGAACCCTCCCGTGGTTCCCCTCCACCGACGAGAAGTCGGCGGAGCCTCCCTTCCGCTACGGGGGCCGATGGGCAAATCCCGACGTCACCCCCCTTGATAATTGGAGAAATCTTTGGTTGCTATCCCAGTTGTAGGACTTTGCTGGGATAGATGGTTATTTTAGGTGGAGTTGAATGCGGGGGCCGCCGGCTCGCACGGGGTGAGCATAGACCGCTTTGGGGCCGGAACGGAGCGGTCCGCCGGAAGGATGCTCCGCGTCCGGAGCGTCCGAGGTAATGATTTGAGCGCTGATGCGCAGCGGCTCCTCGCGATAATTGACCGGAAGCAGGCGATCGTCGGGCCCCAGATCAAATAGCAGCGGGAAGGAAGGGTTGATGATGCGTTTCATCGCCACCGGCACGCCGCCTTTGTCGGTGGCGATGACGGAAAGAACCGTGTTGGGGCGAGACGCCTCCGGCAAAAGTTTTCGGGATATTTCCACTTTGCCCAGGATATACGCGCTTTGGCGGTCGCCGGGCATCGGCCGCTCCACCGTCCACACAAGCCCCATCAGCGTCATGGCCAGCGCGATCGATTTAAGACGGAATTTAGTGCTTCTTTTCAAGGCATTGAAGATCACGGCGCCCCCGGCCTTTGAAAACGGCGGGCCAACTCGTTGCGGTTGAGCCGGATGGCGGTGGGCCGCCCGTGCGGGCAGCACGTGCCGTCGCGGCAGAGGTGAATGTCCTTGTAAAGCTGGATGGCTTCCATCGGAGCGAGGCTTTGGTGAGCCTTGACCGCCGCCCGGCAGGCCAGGCCCGCTATTTTTTCTTTGGCCGCTTCCAGGGCCGCTTCAGTGGGGTCTCCCAGGCAGTCCAAGACCAGATGAATCAAGTTGTCGCAATCCTTCGCGTTTAAGTCGAATATCGACGGCATGCTTTTTATCAGGAGCGTTGATTTTCCCATGGGCTGGATTTCAAAACCCATTTGAGAGAGCCAGGCGGCGTGCTCCATGACCTTTTGCATTTTTGAGGGGGGAAGCTCGATTTGCACGGGGAGCATCAAATTTTGGATTTGCAGCGTGTTGGACCTCAATTCCTTGAGGTAGCGCTCGTAAAATACCCGCTCGGCGGCGGCGTGCTGATCCAAAATGACCAGCCCGCCCGTCTGCTCGAAAACCAGGTATGTTTTTTCAATCTGCCCCAAAAATCGCAGAGTGGGAGAATCCATGGGCGAGGCGGAAGCGAGGGCCGGCGACGGAAATTTTGATATTTGCGGTGCGCTCGTCCAGGGCGCGCCGGCGGATGGGTAGCCGGAGGGGGTTTCGCGCGCGGTCTGAAGGTCCGCCGGCGCAGGCCGAGGCTCCGGCGCGGGCGGTTCCGGTTCGGACTTGACGATAGGCACCGCGGGCTTGCTGTCCACCAGAAGCTTGGAAACGGCGCGGTAGATCATATCGTAAACGTCGTTTTCGTGGCGGAAGCGGATCTCCCTTTTCGTCGGGTGAGAGTTGACGTCGTAAAGCAGCGGAGGCATTTCGATAAAAACCACGCAAGCGGGATGCTGGTTGGCGCTGCGGTAAGGCGCGTATGCCCGGTAAAGCGCCTGCTGCGCCGTGCGGCTGGCGAAAGGGCGGCGGTTGATAAACCAATATTGCACGTTGCGGGACGCGACCAAGCCGTCGGCGCCGGAAACCATGCCGTAGATCTTCCAGCCCGAATGCTCGCTCAACAAGGGCTGCACCTTCCGGATGCCTTTTCCCAGCACGCCGCGGATGCGCTCCGCCAAGGAGTCCGCCGCGCCCGATTCCGGTTTCCCCTCCGTGGCGATGATTTCGGCGCCGCCCACGCGGTAGACCACGCTGATGCCGGGGTGCGCCAGAGCCACCTCCTCGACCCGCTGCGTCAGGTGGCTTTTTTCGACGGCGTCGGATTTGAGAAACTTCGCGCGAGCCGGGGTGTTGTAGAAGAGCGACCGGACCGAAACGGTCGTCCCCGCGACCGGAGGCGCCTCGCGCCGGCTGACCAGCTTGCCGCCGTGAACCTCGACGTGGGCGCCCGTCGCGGCGCCGCGGACCGCGCTGGTCAGGGTGACTTCGCTGATGGCCGCGATGGAGGCCAGGGCTTCGCCGCGAAACCCCATCGTTTCCAGGGTGTCTAAATCCTCGAGTTTGCGGATTTTGCTGGTCGCGTGGCGCTCGAAAGCCAAGGCGCATTGCTCCGCGGGGATTCCCTCTCCGTCGTCGCTCACCCGGATCAGTCCCCGGCCGGCGTTCTCCACGTCGATCCGGATTTTGGACGCTCCGGCGTCGATTGCATTCTCCAGCAATTCCTTCAAGACCGAGGCGGGGCGCTCGATCACCTCGCCGGCGGCGATCTTGCTGACCGTGTCTTCGCTCAAAACCTGAATTTTCTGAGTCAACTTAAAATCTCCTTTTTCCACTCGGTTATTTTTTGCAGAGCTTGCAGGGGGGTCAGGCTTTCCGGCTGGAGATTCTTGAGTTCTTGAAGAACCGAGCTTTCCGAAAACATGGGCAAGGTAAGCTCCGCCTCTTCGCCGCCGCCGGCGTCGCTGGCGGCGATGGTGGAGCCCTGCTCCAAATGGCGGAGGATTTCTTTGGCCCGGGCGATGCACTCCGCCGGAAGGCCGGCCAGCTTGGCCACGTGAATCCCATAGGAGCGGTCGGCCGATCCCGGAGAAATCTTGTGAAGAAAAACGATTTCCGTGTGGCCTTGCGGATTTTTCCATTCGCGGACTTCGACGTTGAAATTTTGTATCCGGGGATGGGATTGGCTGAGCTGCACCAGCTCGAAATAGTGCGTCGCAAAAAGCACTTTGGG
>MGUX01000025.1 GCA_001800185.1 Elusimicrobia bacterium RIFCSPLOWO2_12_FULL_59_9 | reverse complement strand
CAAATCCGCACTGCTGAAAGTTACCTGAGGTTTTGGGCGCTATGGCCACGCCTTGGAATCAGCTTTTTTAAATGCTAGTTTCGGAGAGAGGTCCGCGTCCGGTACAGCCGGGGCCGGGGGCCTTTCGATCTGCCGCCATGTTTTCACTTCACTTGCTCTTGATCCTAATGTTCCTTGGCCGTTCTCCGGCTTTGGCGCAGAATTTGCCGCCTCCAAAGGACGCAGGGGTGCTTTTGCTGGCCGAGGAGGGCGACCGCCGCTGGAACCTCAGTTTGGCTGAGATTAAGAAAAGGTTGGGCGGGAAAGCGCCGGTGGAGGTTGTGATCGGCAGGCAAACGGCCAAGGAGCTTCAAAGGTGCGTCGACCGGCTGGCGCGGCGCTCCGTCGGCAAAATCGTCGCCGTTCCTCTTTACCTTTTTTCAAACACCGATGATTTGGAGCAGATGCGCTACGCTTTGGGGTTGCGCCAAGAACCCTCCGCGTCGCTGCTGCAGACGATGGGCTCCAAAGGCCGGGTCGCGTCGCTTTCGTTGGCGCGCGTCGAGACGAAGCTGCCCATCGTGATGACGCCGGCCCTGGAGGATCATCTTCTCATGGCCGATATCCTGGCGGCGCACGCCAAAAAGCTCAGCCGCCGGCCAAAGCGGGAGATCCTAATTCTTGTGTCGAGGGCGGGCGGCAGCGAGGAAGAAAACGCGCGGCGGTCCGCGGTTCTCTCCCGCTTGGCGCCGGGACTGCAGAAGGCGGCCGGCTTTAAAGAAGTTCAGGCGTGGGTGATCGATGACGCGGGCGACCGCAAAAGCTGGCAACAAGAATCGCTCCAATTTCGGGAAAAGGTCGTGCGCCTCGGCCGCGGGAGCGACGTGCTGATGATCACCTACGCGCTTCCCGGAAGCGGGCTTGAGAGATCGATCAAAAAGGCTCTGGAAGGCTGCTTTTACCGCTTGGACGGCGTTCCCCTGGCACCCCACCCCAACTTCGCCGATTGGGCGGCCCAATCCGTCGAATCCGGAAAGCGTCTCCCCGACCAAAGGCGCTACGTCCAACCCTACCGTTCGTCCGCGCCCGAATAAACTCGCCCACTCTGTCACTTTACCACTCTCCCCTGCCACTTGATCACTTGCCGTTAATGAGGATGATCCCCGTGTTCGTGGCTATGACCGGGGGGTGTCTTCTTTTCCGGCGCTTTGCCGGCCGCCTCCGCGGCGGCGACGGCGGCCGCAGCCGGTTTGACGGCCGCGCCCTCCACAAACACCATCCGGCCCCCCAAGTCTCCGTTTTGAAGCACCAGCAGGACCGCGAACGCCAGCGCGGCCAGAAAAGTCCATACGGCCTTGGGTTGATGATCCGTTTGCCAAAAACTCCATAACCCCAGGACAAAGGATAGAACCACCGCGCTGTAACCGATGGTCTCGTGCGTCTGCATGATGTGGTGGATGGTTTGGTTGTGCGGGAAGCTTCCTTCGGCCATGCTGCCGGTCGCCGCCGCCGCCGCGCCCCCCGCGCACGCCAGATACAAGCAAGCTCTGCCCGCCGCGCTCAAAGAGGCGTTTTTAAATACGGCTCCCAGAAAATAAAAAAGCAAGGCGCTCGGAAGCAAGGCGATGGGGAAATGAACGAAGGCCGGATGGAGGTTGTAAACCTCCTTGAGTCCGCTGAAGCCAAGCAGTGAAAAGTCCATTTTTCCTCCTTTCTCAATTCCCCTCAGATTGTTTGGTCATCGCGCGTGCGATAGATGTTCCATGCCCATTCCTTTATCATCATGCCGATGTTCCGGAGGCGCGGGGTTCCGCTCTCCAGGCGAGCCGGGATGGTCATGCGGCGGCTTCGGGGGTGATGGTTCGTGATCGCCCGGCGGGCCGGGATGGCCGGGGGGATGTTCCGGAGGTTTGGTTTCTTCTCTTCCATGACCCGGCGTGGGGCGGTATTGTTCCGCGCGTTTCTTGGCTTCCTGCAATTGTTGGGGGGTCAAGCTGGGTTCAAGCTTTGTCATCGCTTCGTGAGCGCGCGCATGCCTTTTCTCCATGGCGAGAAGGTACCAGGCATAAGCCTCAACCGGGTCCTTGGGTATTTCATGACCTTGGTCATACATGGATCCGAGCAAGAAGAAGGCCGCGACGCTGCCCTGCTCCGCCGCCTTTCGAAACCAACGCACGGACTGTTCGCAGTCCTGAGGCAGATGATCCCCGCGGTGAAATATCGCCCCTAAAACGACCTGGGCTGTCGTCGATTTCAGCATGGAAGCGGCCAGCCTTATTTCCGCCAGGCAAGCCCGGATGCCCGCCATACCTGCGGAAAAATCAGCGCCGCTGCCCATGCTCCTTTGGTATCGGTCCATCGCTATGGAGCACTCGATGGAGATGCCGTGGTCCCCGGCGTGTCCGGAGTCGCCATGCGCAGGCGCCTCATGTCCCCGCCGGGGATGGTCCGGCGAACCATGCGATGGTGAAGAGTGCCCCCCATGAGACTCTTCCGAATTGTCGCCGGCTGAGACTCCATGATCTTCATGGACGCCTCCGGCGGCCGGTGAGCCGCCCGAACCGCCACGGGAATGCCCCAAGCCGCCGCTCAGCGGCTGGTGGCGGCTTTCGTGAGCGAGCGCCGCCGCCAAGGAGCGCGATGCATCTTTGTCGCCGTCTGAATCCCCGCCCGGATGCCCGGCATGATTCTGCGCGGATCCGTTTTCGAGCGCCATGGCTCCATGCAGATGGTCCGCCGCATGGCCCGTTTGGGCGGCATCCGGCGCGTTGGGGATGTTCGTATGGGAATCGCCATGGCCGGAATAGTTTTCCGTTTCACCGCGAGTTGTCTTGTGCGCGTGACCGACGCTGCCCAAGTCATGCGCAGCTGTCGGATGGGGCCGGCGGGGGGAGTAATTTTCTTTTTCTTGCCCGTGGCGATGGTTTTGGCGGGTGGGGGGACTTGCGGCTGAGAGGGCTAACTCCTCGTCCGCGCTGCCGTGATCGAGATGTTGAGGTTCTGATTCCTCGCCGTGTCCTTGAGGCGCCGATTGCTCCAAAGGCGTTCGGTGATGCTCATTGTGCCCGATCTGGGCCATTGCCGCGGATTCATCGTTTGTCTCCGGCATAGCTCCGTGATCGGCATGTGTGTAGGGTCCGTGCCGAGAAAACCGCTCGGGCGCGTTTTTTCGGTCCCGAGGCGGCTTCAGGGCGGCCGACGCCGATTCGCGCGACGGCGCTCCCCCGCCAAGATCGCGCGGCATGGAGCTTCGGTCGGTGACGGGGAACCGCCCCGCCTCCGACTTCAATCGGGGGATGGCGCCCGGACCGATCTTTTCCGCAGCCCACGCCGCCGTGACAATCATGGCCAACAAAAAAAACCAAAAGCGCCATCGGCGATCTTCCCTCTTTTCCCCGGGATTGTTTGTGCCCGACATATACAGCCCTCTTGGCCGATTCGGCCCCGCCCTGCCCACTGGTGTTCCTGTTATTCTAAGATGGTCATTGTTGTTTCTGTAATGTCATCCCGCATTTCGGGCACCGTCCATCTGAGGTCATCGGCCCGCGATAATCCCCCATCGGGCAGGCATAGACCGCGGTCTGCTTCCGGGCGCGGGGCTTTTGCTTGGCCCGGGTGGTTTCTGATAATTGGTCCTTCTCCTTGAGCAGCTTCTTTAACTTGGCTTCGAGTTTGGCGCGTTTCTTGGCGGGGATGTTCGGGTCCTCGATCTGCCGGTTGATCGCGTCGATCTTTTCCTGCAGGTTGGCCGGCTGATCTTCCCCTTGGCGTGCCAAGTTTTTCTTTGACTTGGCTGGGCCGGTTTCCAACAGTTGATCCTTTTCCTTGAGCAGCTTCTTTAACTTGGCCTCGAGTTTGGCGCGCTTCTTGACGGGCATCTTAGGGGCCTCCAGCTGCTGATCAATCACATCGATCTTTTGCTGAAGATTGGCCAGCCGAGCCTCCCATTGGCTTGCCAATTCTTCCTTTGACTCGACGCCAGGTTCCTGCGCGGCCATCCCCCCGTTCCCTTCATGCTGGCACCACGCTCTATTGCTCCCAACGCTTGCCAGGCTCAATAACAGCAGCGATACGGCGAACGGTCTCATCGTCATTTCCCTCCCGTGTTGGATTGACCCGGCGGCAAGCTTACGGTGAATCGGCGCAAATCAGAGGTTTTGATATCCGCGCCGCCTTCGTGGATTCGAGCGACCGCCTTATGCTCCCCGGGCCCATATGCTTCCCAGTCATGCCACCACAAACCCATTGATTCGCGGCAGGCCAGCCATTGCCCGCCGTCGATCGACAACTCGACGCTCGCGGTTTCTGGAATGGCGCTCACTTGGAATGTGTAAGTCGAATGGCCGACCACTTCTCCGTCCTTGGGATACTCGATCCAGAGCGATTTAAGGCCAGAAATCTCCTCAACCTTTTTCATCACGGCCGCGGCCGATTTCGATTTATTCTTCGCCATGTTTTTTCCTCGATCAGGGGTGATGCTCCGTGTGCGGCGCATTCACGCCGGACACGGGCTCCGTCGATTTCTTTACGACGCTTTCTTGAGAGGTCTCCTGTTCGTCATTTTTGCTGTGTTTATGTTTTCCATGTCCCATGAAAAGCATGCCTCCCATCATAACCACCATCATCACGACAGCGATTCCTATCACCATATTATTTCCACACCCCCGTTCTTCATTCGTTATGCAGAGCGCAGGCCGGCCTTTGTTCATAATGCAATCCCTTCAGCAATCGTCGATTGCTGATTTCGCCTGGAAAGTGGGCGTCGATTTTTTTTGCAATCGGAGTTGTTGCCGATTCGGGCCCATGCGCCAGGGGAAAGCATCGTCCGTTCTGGAACTCTATTTTGCAAGCGCCTAATTTCCAGACTGCCACGGCGCGTTTCTCTTTGCCGGTCATTGTTTATCTCCAGCGGCGTTCAATTCAGGGGAGGTTTGCCCCTCTGAGAGAAGACTCCGCCACAGCGCGCGGAACTTTTCAGGACCCATAGCCGAAAGATGATGGCGGAAGACGATGCGGCCGGAAACAGAGACGAAGAATAGATTATGGAGCGGGCAGGCATTGGGCGGATGCGGCAGGCCCAACCGCCAACTCACGATATCCTCTGGGTCAAGCAGCAGCGGGAAGGAGCAGGAAGGCCCGACCTGCCGCGGCAACGGGTCATCGATTTTTAAGATGCTTACGGCCAGGATGCGGATGCGATCCCCGGCTTCTTGTCGAAGCTCCTCAAGCAAGGGGATTTTGTTCCGGCAGTCCTCGCACAGATTGGTGAACCACAACACCGTCAGCTTTTTGGCCGGGTTTTCCAACAAGGCGTGCCGGGCGCCGGCCAGGTCGTTGAGCGCAAAGTCGGGGAAATAGGAGCCCACCTCCCCACCCTTTTGCCATCTCGCCCGGAGCGGCCACGTTAGTTTCCACAATGCCATCTTGAGATTCATGGCGCATCTCGCAGTTCCACGTTCATAACGACGGCTGCAAGTTCCAGTTCCATAAGCGTCTCCCAAACGCCGTTGAGCGGCAGCGATTCATCTCGTCCATAAGCCTAATCTGCCGCAACGTGCTTCTCATCCATGCCGCCGCAGCCATTCTTGGAGAAGGGCCGCGAGCAGCCTCCTGTGTAGCAGGCATCTCCGCTGAAACCCGTGGGATTGATAAATGCCATCCACCGAAGGACTTCCTGCCGCACCTGTTTCGAGGAGTATTTTCGTTCCGCGATGAGGTGGTGAGAGAGGCCCCACACTCCCTTAGCAAGGTTGCAGGGGCAGCAGCAGGTCGCGATGGAGTAATCCTTGCAGCACGGCGCCGGGATCGAGCCGAGGACTTTCGCTTTAATCTTTCTTTGCGTGGCGCTGAGCTTAATGGTTTTGTTGTAGCGAATGAACTGCTCCGTCTGGGCTTGCGCATCGTTGAAAATGAGCGGTTCGTCCTTTTTTGAAAGTTTCTCGGCTTGCGCCGCAATCCCGGACGCAATGACAATCGCCGTCATGCCCGCCAGATACAATCTTGTTTTGTTCATAGGACCTCCCTAATGACTTTGTAGCTCCGGGATGGGGAGCGCGCCGACGTCCACCGTTCCCTTTTTCATCTCGTAGTGCCATTTCCATAAGAAAAAGATTGGGGGATAGACCAAAAGTTCCATGATGAAACTCGTGAAAAGCCCCCCGACCATGGGGGCCGCGATGCGCTTCATGAGGTCGGCTCCCGTTCCCAACGACCACATGATGGGGACCAGGCCCATGAAGGCGCAGGCCACCGTCATCATTTTGGGCCGCACCCTTTTCACCGCGCCGTGGATCACGGCCTCCTCGAGCTCCGCATAGGTCCTCATCCTTCCCTGCCGGACCATGTCGTAATAGGCCAGGTCGAGGTACAGGAGCATGAAGACGCCAGTCTCAGCGTCGAGACCCATAAGAGCTATCATGCCCACCCAGACCGCGATGGAGATGTTGTAGTCCAGCGCGTAGAGCAGCCAGACCGCGCCGATGAGCGAGAAGGGGACGGCCAGCATCACGATGCCCGTCTTGACCCAGGATTTCGTGTTCATGTAGAGCAGGAACAGGATGATGAAGATGGTCAGCGGCAGCACAACCTTAAGCCGTTCCTTGACCCGCGCCATGTTCTCGTATTGGCCGCTCCACTGGATGGAATAACCGGTGGGGAATTGGATGCTTTGGGCCACCTTCTTCTTGGCGTCCTCAACGTAGCCGCCGATGTCGCGGCTCGCCACGTCCACGTAGACGTAGCCTGCAAGAAGGCCGTTTTCGTTGCGGATCATGGCGGGGCCGAGTGTAAGCTTAATGTCCGCGAGCTGGGCCAAGGGCACCTGAGCGCCGCCCATGGTAGGCACGAGCACGCGCCTGAGTTTGGGGAGGGTGTCGCGCAACTCCCGGGCGTAGCGGACGTTGACCGAGTAGCGTTCTCGGCCTTCCACCGTCGTTGTGACGGGCTCGCCGCCGATGGCCGACATAATCACCATCTCGGCTTCTTTGATGGTCAATCCATAACGCGCAAGCTCCTCGCGCTTGAGATCAAAATCCAGGAAATAGCCCCCCGCCGTCCGCTCCGCGTAGACGCTGCGGGTGCCCTCGATGCCCTGAAGGACTCCCTCCAATTCCGTGCCGAGCCGTTCAATCTCCTTGAGATCGCCCCCAAAAATCTTGATGCCGATGGGCGTGCGCACTCCCGTCGTCAGCATGTCTATTCTGGCCTTGATCGGCATGGTCCAGGCGTTGGTCACCCCCGGAAAACGCATCTTGGCGTCCATGTCCGCGACCAACTCCTCCCAACTGATCCGGTCATTCCAAATGTGCCGAAGGGGCCCTTGCAGAAGCTCGGGCATCCAGGCGGAGTACCAACGCTCCTTCTTGCGCCACTCTTCCCGCGGTTTGAGCACGACGGTCGTCTCCATCATGGAGAACGGCGCCGGGTCCGTTGAGGTCTCCGCGCGTCCCGCCTTGCCGAAAACGCTCTCCACCTCGGGAAAACTCTTGAGGATTTGATCCTGGGTCTGCAGCAGACTCTGAGCCTCCGTGACCGAAATGCCGGGGAGGGTTGTCGGCATGTAAAGGATGGTGCCCTCGTTGAGGGGGGGCATGAACTCCGAACCGAGCTGCATATAAACGGGCAAGGTCGTCAGAACCAACAAAACCGCCGCGACCATCGTTTTGTAGGGATGTTTTAGGACAAAGCGGCAGGCGGGCTCGTAGAACCGGAATAGCACGCGGCTGACCGGATGCTTCTCCTCAGGGTAGTATTTGCCGACCGCGACTTGGTTCACGAGCCAAGCCAGCCATGCCGGGCGGAAGGTAAAATAATCCATTCGGGAAAACATCATGCGCACGGCCGGGTCGAAGGTGACCGCCAGAATCGCCGCTATGGCCATGGCAAAGTTCTTGGTGTAGGCCAAGGGCTTGAAGAGACGCCCCTCCTGGTCCATCAAGGTGAATATCGGCATGAAAGCGACCGCGATCACGAGCAGCGAGAAGAACACGGCCGGGCCCACCTCCTGCAAGGCCTTGAGGCGCACCTCGTGAAAGTCGCCTTTGCGCCCGCCCTCGATCCAGCGCTCCAGTTTCTTGTAGGCGTTTTCCACATCCACGATGGCTCCATCGACAAGTATGCCGATGGATATGGCGATGCCGGATATGGACATGATGTTGGAGGTCAGACCCATCAAGTACATGGGGATGAAGGTCAGAATGACCGCGACCGGGATCGTGACGATGGGGATGATGGCGGTCGGGATGTGCCACAAAAATATGAGTATCACCAGGCTGACGATGATAAGCTCGAGGACCAATTCCTCTTTGAGGGTATCAATGGACTGGTTGATGAGTTCGGAACGGTCGTAGGTGGCGACGACTTCCACCCCCTCGGGGAGCGAGGGCTTGATCTCCTTGAGCTTGGCCTTGACTCTTTCGATGACGTTGAGGGCGTTCTCGCCGTAGCGCATGACCACGATGCCGCCCACGGCGTCGCCCTCGCCGTCGAGCTCGGCGATGCCGCGGCGGATGTCCGGTCCGAGCGAAACCTTGCCTAGCGCCTTGACGAGGATCGGCGTGCCCTTCATGTCCCGGCCGACCACGATATTTTCGATGTCGGAGACCGACTTGGCGTATCCCCGGCCGCGCACCATGTATTCCTTGCCGGCGAACTCGACCAGGCGGCCGCCCACATCGTTGTTGCCGTCCCGGATGGCGTCCAGAACCTTCATGAGCGGTATGTTGTAGGCGATGAGCGCGTTCGGATCGAGATTCACCTGGTACTGCTTCTGGAAGCCGCCGATGGAGGCCACTTCGGCTACGCCCGGCACGGACTGGAGGTAGTAGCGCAGGTACCAGTCCTGGAAGCTGCGCAGGTCCGCGAGGCTGTGCAAGCCGCCGGTGTCTTTGAGCGCGTATTGGTATACCCAGCCGACGCCCGTGGCGTCGGGGCCCAGCTCCGTGCGCACGCCCTCCGGAAGCTGCGCCTGGATCTTGCTCAGATATTCGAGGACGCGGCTGCGCGCCCAATAGACGTCGGTCCCATCTTGGAAAATGACGTAGACGTAGGAAAATCCGAAGTCCGAGAAGCCGCGGATGGCCTTGACCTTGGGGGCTCCCAACATCGCCGTGACGACGGGGTAGGTGACTTGGTCCTCGATGATATCGGGCGAGCGGTCCCAGCGGGAGTAGATGATGACCTGGGTGTCCGAGAGGTCGGGGATGGCGTCGAGGCGCGCGTTTCTCATGCTGTAGACCGCGCCTGCCAACGCAGCGACGGTGAGGATGAGAACGATGAACTTGTTTCGAGCGGACCAGGCGATGAGTTTTTCTACCATGGTATTTCTCAGTGCCTATGCTCCGCCGGCATCTGTTGGCCTGCGGAGTCTTTCTTCGGCTTTTCGCCTTGCTTTGCTTTCTCGCTCGTTTTGGACATGGCGGCCTTGAGCCTGGATTCTGAGTCGACGAGGAATTGAGCCGAGGTCACCACTTTCTCGCCCTCTTTGATTCCTGAAAGGACCTCGTAGTAGCCGTCCGCCTCCCTCCCGACATTCAGCTCGCGGGGCTCGATGCGGCCCTCCCCGAGGTCCACGAAGGTCACGCTGCGGGTTCCGGTTTCCAGCACGGCCTCTTCGGGGATGGCCAGCTTCTTGCCCAGGTCCACGCGGATGCTGGCGTTCACATACATCTCCAGTTTAAGAAGGCTTTCCGGGTTGGGGACCTCCACCCGGACTTTGAGCGACCGGGTCTCAGCCGAGAGGATAGGGTCCACCGCCTTGATCGTTCCATGGAACTTGCGGCCCGGATATGCCGGCGTCGTCATTTCGACACTCTGACCGGACTTGACCAGGCCGATCTCATACTCGTAGATTTGGGCATACACCCATACCGTGCCGCCGGTGCCGCCGAGCAGGAGGTTGATGGACTGCTCGGACGTCGCGCCTTCCTGTATCTGGGCCTCCGAGAGGCCCATCTGCCGCAGCCGCAGAAAGGAAGCCCGCACCAGGGCTTCGCCGCGTTCGTGCACGTCCGGCCAGGGGCTGTCCTTGACCTTGTCCCGGGCTTTGACCGCCTCGCGGTACTCGGCCAGGGCGTTGTATAAGTCCGGGTCGTAGGCGACCCGGCCGCTGGCGCGCACGGTGATCGCCAGTTCGCGGCGCCGCACCGGCTGGGATCTCATCCCGATCATCTGGCGGCGCTCGGCCGAGATGACCGTGCTCGCCTGGCCGGGGACCGGCACCGAGGCCTTCTCCTCCGCGTACACCGGGACGTAGTCCATGCCCATCTCGTCCTTTTTGGGCGTGGGCGAGCTCACCTCCGGCCGCATCGGATGCCGGTAGTACAGGGGAGCCCCCTTTGATGCTTCCGCGGCCTCGGCCACGTGAGTGCCGCAGACCGGGCAGGAGACCTTCTGGCCCGGCTTTAAGGGCAATTCCATGAGGCAATTAGCCATATCGCACTTATGGAGCAGGCATATTTTTTTCAACGAAGCGCTCGCCTCCGGTTCCGGCGCGGACGCGGAGGTTTCTTCCATGGGGACCAGCTTCATGTTGCAGATCGGGCAATCACCGGGCTTATCCGAAACGTAGCTTGGATGCATCGGGCAGTAATACTTGGGCGCGGTCATTGTCTGCGCGCGGTCGTGGCCGGCGTGCCGGTAACGTCGCGCGGCATAGCCCATGCCGAAGACAATCGCCGCTGCGGCGGCGAGAATTAGGAATTTACGTTTCATGGAATCAGCCTCCTTCCCACCACGCGCTCCAAATCCGCCAAGCGTATTTGGTATTCGGCCAGATATTGGTAGTACTCGATTCTGAAATTGAGCAGCGAGCGCTGCGCGTCCAAAAGATCGAGGAAGCTTGATTTCTCCGCCTGATAACCGGCTTCGGCGACCTTGAGAGCCGCCTCGCCCTGCGGTAGGACGCTGGTGCGGTATATCTCCGCGAGCCGCTGCGCCGTCTGGACGCGGACAAAGGCGCTCCTTAAATCGGAGAGGGTCGTCAGACGCATGGCCTCAAGCTCCGCTTCGGACATCTCCTTGTCGGCCTTCGCCTCGGCCAGCATGGCCGCGGGCTTCCAGAACCATAACGGCAGGGACAGTCCCACCATCCCGTCCTGGGTCGTGCCGCGCATGGGGTCAGACCGGCGGCGGTACTGGAGCATGAAGTCCGGGAGAAATTCGGAACGCGCCAAGGCCAAGGATTTGCCGGCGCGCTCGGCTCCGAGTTGAGCCTGGCGCAGTTCCGGGCGGTCCGCGAGGGCCGCGCTCTCCAGATCATCGAGCGTCTCCATGAGCTTTGGAGAGTCCGGTTCGGCCGCTTCCGCCAGGGGCGCTCGGGCTTGGCGGGCCAAGAGGGCGTTGAGCATGGCCTGGGCCGATTCCTTATCTTGGCTCAAAATCACGTTCATGTTGAGCATCTTGGTCAACTCCACCTGGGCTTTGAGCGCATCCGATTGGCTGGCGTGGCCGGCCGTGTACTTGGACTCGGCCACCTTGGAAAAGCGCCGCATCAGATCGATGTTCTCGTTGAAAATCTCCAGGCTTCTTTGGGAAAGATAGAGCATGGAGT
>MGUX01000024.1 GCA_001800185.1 Elusimicrobia bacterium RIFCSPLOWO2_12_FULL_59_9 | reverse complement strand
TTGCGCGTGGAGGTGATGCGCTCCTGGAGCCACCCCACCTCGGTCGATAAAGTCGGCTGGTAGCCGACGGCGGAGGGCATTCTTCCCAAAAGCGCCGACACCTCGGCGCCCGCCAAGACGTAGCGGAACACGTTGTCGACGAAAAGCAGCACGTCCTGCCCCTCGGCGTCACGGAAATGCTCCGCTTGCGCCAGGGCCGTCAAGGCCACGCGCGCGCGGGCCCCGGGCGGCTCATTCATCTGGCCGAACACCAAGACCGCCTTGGAAAGCACGGGCGAGCCATCGGAGAGCTTAGATGACTTCATTTCATGCCACAAATCATTGCCTTCGCGGCTGCGCTCTCCGACCCCGCCGAAAATGGAGACGCCCCCGTGCTGCTTGGCCACGTTGTTGATGAGCTCCATGATGATGACGGTTTTACCAACGCCCGCGCCGCCGAAAAGACCCACCTTGCCCCCTTTCATATAAGGCGCCAAGAGGTCCAAAACTTTGATGCCCGTCTCAAAAACTTCCGGAGTCGTCGTCTGGTCGACCAATTTGGGAGCCGCCCGGTGGATGGGCAGCCGCGTCTGCGACTCAATTTCCCCCAATTCATCCATCGGCGCGCCCAAGACGTTTAAAAGCCGCCCCAAACAGGCTCGGCCCACCGGGACGGTCACCGGCGCGCCCGTATCCTCCACCTCCAGGCCCCGGCAAAATCCTTCGGTGGTTCCCAGGGCAATCGCCCGGACCGTATTGTCCCCTAAATGCTGGGCCGTTTCCACGACCAAATCCTCATCGTGGGAGCCGTTGACCCTCAAATTGGCCGGGATATTAATCTTGAGGGCGTTATAAATGGCGGGCAGCGAGCCCGAAGGAAATTCCACGTCCACGACCGGTCCGACGACTTGAACAAGCTTGCCTGTAGCCATAAATCCATCGCTCCTTTATTTTGCCGTCGGCCGCGACCGGGCCTTGCCGGCTGCCTGAAGACCCTTCAACGCCGGTACTCGACGATTTCCCCCATCAACGCGCGCTTGACGTAGTGGCTCAGCAGCCAACGGCGCAAAATTCCCATTTTTTCAAAGCGGACCCCATAATTGGCCCTTTTTCCGTCCGCCTGGGCGCGCACCACATGCGCCTCAAACCGGACCGGCACCTGCAGCTCCAAAAACAGTTTCTGGCCCTTTTTTAAAGGCGCCTCGCTCTCAAAAGCGGCTCCCGACGCGCTCAGATTGAGCATGCAGCCGCGGGCGACTTCGTTTCTATCCGCCTCCGATTGGAAGCTGAATAAAACGTTCGTCGGGATTCTAAAACGCCGCCGCCTTTCCGCCGTCATTTTTTTCGCACCGTGGCCGGGATGAATTTGTCGGGAATCTTGCCGGGAGTTCCCGGAAAGCCGAATTTATGAAAGCGGAGCCCATAGCGGTGCAGATTGCCCTGCTTGCTGATATGGCGCACGAGTCCCCGGATTTCAAAAGGAATTTTGACGGTCAGGTGAAGGGCCGTTCCCTCCTCCAAAACCGCGTCCGACTCGAAGGCCATCCCGCTCACCGATAGGTCGGTGATGACCGCCTTGCATTTGGTCAAAGGGGCGCCCAAATTATGGGCATCGAAGGTCAGCGCCACCGGAAACCGCGGAAACTGTCTTTTTTCACGCTTTGTTGCAGCCATAGACGGAGCCTCCTCGGATTAACTCGCCAACGCCTCCGCGCCGCCGACCAACTCCGCGATCTCCCGGGTGATGATGGCCTGGCGGGTTTGGTTAAGCCTGAGCGTCAAAGTCTCGATCAAATCATCGGCATTTTTGGTGGCCGCATCCATGGCGTTCATGCGCGCGGCGAGTTCCGCGGCTTGGGATTCGAGCAAAAACCGGAAAAGCTGCGCCTTGAAATACCGGGGCAGAAGCGAATTGATGAGCTGCGTCCGGTCCGGCTCAAAGGAAAATTCCTGAAAAACTCGCCCGCAATCGGCGGAGGCGGGCGGCAGCATGGGCAAAATCTCGGCGCTCACCACCCGCTGCTGCACGGCCGATTTAAACTCGTTGTAAATCACGGTCACGGAGCTCAGCGGGGCCTTCTCATAACACTCCGTCAGAGCGCGCCCCAACAACTCCGCGTGCACGAAGCCCGCCTTCGGAAAAATGTCGACCACCTGTGAGATAATTTTGAAATCCGGGTCGCCCCCGAAATAGCGGCTTAAAAAATTCGCCCCCTTTTTCCCCACCACGGCCGCGTAAATCTTTTTGCCGGAATTTTTCCGGAGCCAGCCCAGAGCTTCCCGGAGCAGGTTGGCGTTGAAGCCTCCGCATAACCCCTTGTCGGAGGCGATGAGCAAAAGGCCCTCATGCCCGGAGCTGGAGCGCTCGAAAAACGGATGCACCTGCCCCGCCCGTCCCGAAAGCTCCCGCGCCCGCTTTTCCGCGAAGCTCAGATCCATCACCATCTTTTCCATGCGCGCGGCAAACGGCCGGGAGGATAATATGGACTGCTGGGCTTTGCGCATGCGCGCCGCCGCCACCATTTTCATGGCGCGCGTGATCTGCTGCGTGGATTTGACGGATTTTATTTTTCGACGCCACTCACGCAGGGACGCCATGCTGCGCTCCTATATAACTTTCTATCCCGCGCTCGATATTGAGGTCGGCCTGAAAATTGAGCAGCAGCTTCGCGGCGACCGGATCGCCGAGCGTTTCATCCTGATAAAACCCGTAGGGATTGTCGAAGTAATCCGGCGCCAGGGAGAAGCCGAAAACGCCGTTTAAAATCTCGATAATCCGGTTAAAACTGGCGCCCTGGCCGGTGCACACATTGACGATGGCGCTCTTCTTGCCGTTGAGCGCGCACAGATTGGCCTTGACCACGTCCTTGACATGGATGAAATCCCGGTACTGCTCCCCGTACTTAAATACCCTGGGACGCTTTCCGGAGCGCATTTGCTCGGCCAACTGCCAAATCATGCTGGCGGCGCCGCCTTTGTGGTTTTCGCGCGGCCCATAGACGTTGAAGTAGCGAAGGCCGATGAGCTTCATGCGGGGGTGGCGTTTCACGAAGCAGGCGGCCGTCTGGTCCATCACCTTCTTGGAGAAGGCGTAAATATTATTGGGGGCCGGGGCCTGGGTTTCCTTCATCGGGCGCGGGCCGTTGCCGTAAACCCCGGCCGAGGAGGCGTACACTACCCGCGGAACTTTATATTTGAGCGCGAACTCAAGCACGCGCCTAAAGCCCTCCACGTTGACCTCCATCATCCGCTTCTGGTCGAGCACCGTCGTATCGGTGATGGCGGCCTCGTGAAAAACGGCCCCCACTTTTCCCACCGCCGCAAACCATTGATTTTCCGCCACGTCCGCCGCCACTACGTCGCCGGGAAAATCCTTCAGGTTGTCGAAATGCCCCGAGCTGAAGTTGTCGAGAACGACCACCTCATGGCCGGAGCGGGCCAAATCCACGGCAAGATTGGAGCCGATAAATCCGGCGCCGCCGGTGACAAGAATTCTCATAAAACATCCACCCCTTTTGCCTCTATTTAAACGTCCCTTTAAATTCGCCGACGGCGGCCGTCAGAGCATCTTTGAGCTGCGCCTCAATCTTGCCGGCGGCCAATTGCCGGTAGAGGTCCGCGCGCTTTTCCTTTATATAGCGGACCAGCCCCGATTCGAATCGCGCCACCGCCTCGGAGGTCAGATCATCCAAGAAACCGCCGATTCCGGCGAAGATGATCAGGATTTGATCTTCCACCGGCAGCGGGACATACTGTCCCTGCTTGAGTATTTCGACCATCCTCTGTCCCCGGGTCAATTGCTGCTGGCTTGACTTATCCAAATCGGACCCGAACTGGGCGAAAGCGGCGAGTTCGTTGAACTGCGCCAAATCCAGCCGCAGACGGCCCGCGACGCTGCGCATGCCCTTGCACTGCGCCGCCCCGCCCACGCGGGAGACCGAGAGCCCGACGTTGACCGCCGGGCGGATGCCGGAATAAAAGAGGCCCGATTCCAGATAAATCTGCCCATCGGTGATAGAAATGACGTTGGTCGGAATGTAGGCGGAGACGTCTCCCGCCTGGGTTTCGATGATCGGCAGAGCCGTCAGCGAACCGCCGCCGTTTTTATCGGAGAGCTTGCAAGCCCGCTCCAGAAGCCGGGAATGGAGATAAAACACGTCGCCGGGATAGGCTTCCCGGCCCGGAGGGCGGCGCAGCAAAAGCGACATCTGGCGGTAAGACTGGGCATGTTTGGATAAATCGTCATAGATGATGAGCACATGCTTGCCCTGCCAAAGGAATTCCTCTCCCATGGCGCAGCCGGAATAAGGGGCCAGATAAAGCAGAGGCGCAGGCTCGCTGGCCGTGGCCGCGACCACGATCGAGTACTCCATCGCGCCGTGCTCCTCCAAGGTGCGCACCACATGCGCCACGGTCGACTGTTTCTGCCCGATGGCCACGTAAATGCAGACCGGCCGGTTGGGCTGGCGCTTCTGATTGATGATCGTGTCGATGGCGATGGCGGTTTTCCCGGTTTGACGGTCCCCGATGATGAGCTCCCGCTGCCCGCGGCCGATGGGAATCATGGAATCGATGGCTTTGATGCCGGTTTGAAGCGGCTCTCTGACCGGCTGGCGCTCCAAGACGCGCGGCGCGATGACCTCCACCGGGCGGCGGCCGGCGGCCGCGATATCGCCCTTTCCGTCTATGGGCTGTCCGATGGCGTTGACGACCCTGCCCAGCAGCGCCTCTCCGGTGGGGACTTCCATCACCCTTCCGGTGCGCCGGACGGCATCTCCCTCTTTGATTTCCCGGTCTTCGCCGAAAAGCACGCAGCCGACGTTCTCGCGCTCCAAATTCAAGACCATCCCGTAAACTTTATTGGGAAACTCCAGGAGCTCTCCGGCCAGCGCGTTTTCCATCCCGTAGACCCGGGCGATGCCGTCGCCGACCTGAAGCACATAACCGACCTCCTTAAGCTCCATGACGGGCTCATATTTTTGGATCTTGCTTTTCAGGACGCTGGTAATCTCTTCAGGTTTAATGGCCATGCGGTCGCTCCTTCAAAACTAATTATTTTTCGTCTTTGAAAAATCCAGCTTGAGCTGCTCCAAATAAGCGCGGGCGCTGGCGTCCATGACCCAGTCGCCCATGCGGACGGAAATGCCGCTGATGAGTTCCCGGCTCTCGCGGATTTCCAAAACCACCTTTTTGCCCGAAAAACGGTCCAAACTTTCCTGAATCCGGGCGATAAATCCGGCGCTCAAACGCCCGGCCGTGCGCACCAAAGCGCGGACCGTGCCCGATTCGTGGTCGGCGATGCGCGCAAGCTGCTCGACCATCAGGGGCAGCAGCCGGATGCGTTTCTTGAGGATGAGCAAATTCAGCCAATCGATGAGGATGGGCTCCACACGGCCGCGCAGCAAATCGCCGAGCAATTGAACCTTGTCGGAGGCGGAGATCAAGGGGTGCTCAAAAACGCCGCGGTGCTCCGCAAAAAGCGGAAGGACCGACGCCGCGTCCGCCTGGACT
>MGUX01000023.1 GCA_001800185.1 Elusimicrobia bacterium RIFCSPLOWO2_12_FULL_59_9 | reverse complement strand
GTGCTGATTCCAAGTGAAGCCTGCATCGTAAAAAATCGTACCAAATATGGCCTTAAAATAGAAATCAGGGAACAGATACCACATGTAGTAGTTTAAATCAGAAACTAGCGGGAATCTCCACTCGAAATTTCCCATCATCAGGCCGGCCCCGGCCTTTTCCGCCAAAGTTCTTTGGAATCCCCGCACGCCGCCGATGCCGCCCAGCTCAAAAATTTGCGGATCGCCGCCCGTGCTTTTTTCAGAAACTAATCGCAAAGCGACGGCGCCCTGGCCACCGGTTGAGATAAACTTATGCAACTCCCCCCGGTACACCCAAAATTCCTGGTTTCCCCCTAAAACCCTGGCGCCGCGCGACATGTCCAGCCTCAACCGGCCCCCTTGATTGGCCACCAAATACTTGCCGTTGGAAGTGTCCCGCACTAGGCTCATCCTCCCCATTCTCGTTTCATAAATATCTCTCACGCGGGTCGAATTAAAGCGCTGCACCTCCGAGGCCGAAAGACCCAACATTTCAAATCGGTGAAATCGATCGAAAGGATAGGCCAACTGGACGAACTGCCTGTGAAATCTTTGTTTAAAAAGAAGTCCGGTCGTCGGACTGCGGCTATCCGGAAGGCTCAGGCCGTCGGCCCCAACCGCCCACTGCGTCCGGAAGCCTTTTCTCTGATAAGCGGCCTGATAATTAAGAAAGCCGACTCCGGAGTTGTAATTGAAGACGCTAAGTAGATTGTGCCGCCCCAACATGTCGGACGCCTGCCAGAAGCCGGCGAGAAATAAGCCGCCCTGAGTCGAATAAAAGAAAGCCGGCAGAAAAATGTCCGTGGACGCTGAGAAGCGGGCCGGCTTGGAGGGCGCTTCATCCGTCGTCGGCAAGCGGGGGTTTTTGAGCCGCGAATCCTCAACGAGGTACGGAGGCATTGTGACCGACGCCGTGACGCGTTCTTTCAGGAATTGCGCCCGGGTGCCGGCATAAATATGAATGCTCCCCATGCGAAAAGAGCTGAAAGCCATCCCTTGGTCATTGGGCAGATAAATAGGCGTAAAATTTCCTCCGATTGTTCGAGTTAAGCGGAACGTCTCGCCGGAAAGCAAATCCACTTCATAGATCTCGCTGACCCCCTGATGATCGCCGGCAAAAGCGATTTTCGTCCCGTCCGTTGAAAAAACGGGATCCCGCTGGGCGCCCTGCATGGACAATAGCTTTTGTCGACGGCGTCCATCCACGTCCGCCACAAATAGGTGGCGCTCGTGGTTCTGCGGTCTATCCGGCTCCGTGACCTCGGAAGAATAAACCACGGATTTCCCATCCGGTGAAAAAAATGGAGACTGGTCGTCGTTATCATCCTGAGTCACGGAACTGACCTCGTGCGACGCCATTTCCAGCAAAAATATGTCCGTATATCCTTTTTTCATTCCTGAAAAGGCGATTTTTTTTCCATCCGGCGAAAAACTCGGCTGGGCCACCGTCATCATTTCTTCAAGTCCCATTCCCGAAAGCCTCTTCGTCTCCAGGTCATAAAGGTAAAGGTCGGAGCGGTGATTTTTTTGGCCGCCGAAAGCGAGTTTTTTCCCATCCGGAGAAATCGCCAGGTTCCTGGAAATTTGAGTGAAGTTTCCCAGGGAAATGTTTTCCAGTTTTTCATAAACGTCGCGGACGACCGGGCGCGCGCTCCCATGCTCCCTCAATTCCTGGACATAAATTCCGGGCGGGTATCCGTCTCGCGTCGAAAAATAGGCCATAAACCGCCCGTCGCGGCTGAAAACCGGACTTGTGTTAAATTCCGGGATGGATTGCCCGGAACGCGTCAGGAGGGTCCCATGGGCGGAGGGTTCCGCAAGATTTTCTTTCGCCGCAAATTGGCGGTATTTTATCGTCAGGTATTCGCGAAATTTCCTATCAAATTCAAACGCGTCCAAACCCACCAACTCGCTTAAAACCAGGCTGGTTTCTAAGCGGCTTTTGAATAATCGGAAGAATTTGGCGATGGTCCCAGGACCGTATTGCTCTTCCAAGAACCGCATAGCGGCGGAGCCTTCCTTGTAAGCCAAGGTGATTTGATGCGGTTTTAGGTGTCCGACATGGTGAAGGTGGACCAGCTTCAACAAGCCCGGAGAAGCGCCATCCTCCGCCGGGCCGGCGCGGACGCTCGCATCCCTTAGGTAAATATCCTCCATGGTTCTGTCCTGCTCGCCGGTCACATATTCGGAGAACCCCTCCATGAGCCATAAAGGATACGCCACCGTTTTCAATATCTTTACGGATTTCCAAAAACCTGAGAGGAGCAAATGAAATTCGGCGACATGGCCGAATTCGTGGGTGGCGACATCGTCCAACCATGCCTCGGTACCATCGTTGAAGACCATAAAGCGGTTCTTGAAAGCCTCCGTCACCCCGCCCGTTCCGTCCCCGACCTCCACAATGGTCGATTGCTGAAAATCGTTGACGTTGGCGTATAGAAAAAAAGGGAATCGCCCTTCGAGCGGATCGTCCAAAGCTGCGGACGTCTTCCGGTGAGCGCGTTCAAGAATTTCAGCGGCCCTGGGAACCCAACCCTTCGAATCATCATAGTGGTGGATGTCGAAATGCTGGGTCGAATATATCTTCCAGTCAAAATCCCTTAGAGTAACCTGATTTTTTCCGAAGGCCTGAGATCGAACGGAAACAGGACGGATTAAGGCCCAGCAAGAGATGAAAACACAAAGACCGATGTGCGTCGCAGGGAAGCCCGCATTCCTCAAAATCCGCAAACCCGCAGGGCAACGCCGGCCAGCCTCCTGCCTATATAGACGAAGTCCACGGCGCATAGCGCAAAGCCGCCGCCATATCACTCGTCGCCCTTCAATAAATCGCCCAAAGTCAAAGGCGGAGCGCCTTTTAGATATTGCCTGACTCTTTCCCGGTCCTTTTTGTGCTGAAATTGCTTCGGCGACAAGAGCAGTTCGAACGTTTTATCATTTACGCCCATCGTGATTGCGACCATCGTATCTCCCACTTTGCAGATCTCCCCCTCCGCAAGCTCCGCACTCGCCGCAAAGCCGCGAGTTCCGCCGGCGAGGCTCACTTCGACGCCTTTTGCCGACACTTTACGAACTTGCCCGGACACTTTCGTGCCCTTCGGGAATTTTTTGCGAAGCATATCGGCCGGATTCGGCTGCAGTTGCTTAAGACCTAGGGAGATCTTTTGCAGTTCCGGATCGATAGCAAGCACCTTTACTTTGACCTTCTGCGACGGCTGCAGCACATCTTTCGGATGCCGCGGCGTCATCCATGCGATGTCGGATAAATGAATCAGACCTTCAATGCCGCCGATATCGGCAAAGACTCCGAACGAAACCAAGGAAATAATTTTGGCGTCGAGAATTTGTCCCACGTGAATTTTCTTCAAAACTTCGGCTTTCCTCCCCTTTTCCTCCTCTTCCAATACGGCCTTTCGAGAGATGACGGCTTTGTTTCTGTCGCGGTCCAATTCGATAATCCGGAACCGAATGTCGCGGCCCACCAACTTGGAAGCATCCCCCGCCGGCCGCAGCATCGCCAACGAAAGCGGCAAGAAAGCGGAAAGCCCCATATCCACCAAATACCCGCCCTTGATTTGCCGCAAGACCTTTCCTTCCAGAATTTCCTTCGATTGCAATGCATGCTCGGCCTTTTCCCAGCCCAGCTTGGCGAGGGCCTTGGCATGCGACAACCGCGTCGGATGATCGCCGCGCCCTCTTTTTTCTATGATGACGGCGATGGTTTCTCCCGGAGCCGGCAGGCCCTTCGATTCAAACTCGTTTTTGGAGACGATGCCGTCGAGCTTTTCGCCCACGTCCACCAACACATCGTCGCGCGTCACCTGGACCACCGGCACCCAAACCACTTCATCATGCGAAAGGGCGCTTTTTAGATTGTCGGCCGCCTTAAGCCAGTCGGCCATGGATTCTCCTTCCGGCCTATTTTGCGGCTCCGCTGCTGCGTCTGCATCGTCTCTCATAGGACATTCCCCCGCTTGTTGCGCCGCCCACAGGGCGACCGCTTAGCTTCGCGCCCGAATATGGCCGAGAATCTTCGCCGCCACCTGCTTTCGCGTTAAATGCGTCGCGTCAATCACTATCGCATCCGGCGCCTTGCGAAGCGGATTAATCTTGCGCTCAAAATCGCGCAAATCGCGCTCCAGAATATCTTCCCGGATTCTTAATAAGTCCGCCTCTTCTCCCGCGGCCCTCAACTGCCTAAAACGGCGAAGGGCTCGCTCTTCGATGGAGGCGTCTAGATAAAATTTAAAATCGGCGTTTGGGAAAACGTTGGTGGTTATGTCGCGCCCTTCCAAAACAAGCCCTCCCTCGCGCCCGATGTGCCGCTGCATATTGCGCATCAATAGCCGCACGCCCAAAATCGAAGCCACAACGCTTGAATTTTTGCTGACTTTTTCCATCCGAATTTGCGATCCGATGAGATCGCCGTCGACCACAATGCGCATTCTGCCGTTTACGGGCCGAAACTCCCAACGAATCGAATGCGCCAAGCGAACTACGGCCTCTTCCTCCGTGGGCTGAATTTTTTTGCTCAGCACCTTCCAAGTCAATGCCCGGTACATTTCTCCCGTATTTAAAAACTGATAGCCCAAAGTGCGGGCCACTAGAAAGCCGACCGTGGATTTCCCCACGCCGGCCGGGCCGTCCAACGCTATGATCAAATGCTTGCGATCTCCCCTCATCGGCGGCTGCGAAGAACTCGGCGAAGAACTCCAATAAAACGGCGGTTGATTTCAGGCGTTGCCACGCTCACGCGGAGGTGGTGATGCAAACCGTATTCCGCCAAAGGCCTCACGATAATGCCGTATCTTAACAAATCTTGAAAGATCTTTTCGCAAGGGTATGGAGTCGGCAGCATAAGGAAGTTGGCCGCCGAATCCCCCGCGTGAATTCCCAAGGACTCCAAACTATCCCGCAGATAGCGCTTTCCAGTCTCGGCAATCGCAACGCTTTTTGTCACGAAAGCGCCGTCCTGCAACGCGGCGACGCCGGCGCATTGAGCCAACAGGTTCACGTTAAATGGCATGCGGATCCGGTGAAGCCATGAAATCACTTGCGGCGACGCGACTCCAAAACCCAATCGCAGCCCGGCGAGTCCATAGATTTTTGAAAAGGTTCGCAAGACCGCTAAATTGGTGTGGGATTTCACGAGATCAGGAATGCTTTCGGGATAATCTGAGCGATTTCGGGCATAGTGATAATAGGCCTCGTCAAGAACTACCAACACCCTGGATGGGACCGATTGAAGCAGGGCGGCGACCTCCACCTCGGCGCAATAGGTCCCCGTTGGATTGTTCGGACTGGCGATAAACATGAGTTTTGTCCGGGAGGTCACGGCGCGCGACATCGCCCGCAAATCATAGCGCATCTTCGACATCGGCACCTCGACTACCTTCGCTCCCATGAGAGCCGACTGCTGATTAAACCTTATAAACCCGAATTGAGAGACAACCGCCTCATCTCCCGGATTGAGGAAAGCCTCGCAAATAAGCCGGATGATTTCATCCGAGCCGCTTCCAACCACAATCCATTCGGGAGGCACTCCCAAGTGCTTTCCCAACGCTTGGCGCAAAATCGGGCTTGAACCTTCAGGATACAAATAAGACTCGCTGGCAAAGCGCTTGATCGCCTTTAGAGCTTTGGGCGACGTTCCGAGGGGATTTTCGTTGGACGCCAGCTTGAAAATGCTGCGCAGCCCCAACTCTCTGCGCAATTCCCCGATAGGCTTTCCGGGGAGATATGCGGAAATGCTTTTGAGGCACGGTCGCGCGGCCACTTCAACCATATGGATCCATAAACGCCATCATATGCCGGGACTGGCCGTCCCGCCTGTAGGAAAAAAACTCGTCTTGGCCGCAAAAAGTGCACCGGGAGCACAAATGGATTTGACGGCCAGGAACACCCAGCCGGCGCAAACGTCTTGAGACCTCCTCAGAGAGGTCCAAATATGAATTACCGCCTATTTGGCGAACGCAGGCAGAATCAAACTGGCCGGCCACTTCGGCCCCAACGCGGTAACAGCAGTCGTGGATATGCGGACCGATTGCCGCGTGAAGTTTGGACGCGGGGACCTTAAAACGGAGCTCAAACGCTTGGGACATGACCTCCGTCATCCCGCGAACTATCCCGCGCCAACCCAAATGCGCGAGGCCGAAAACCTTAAATTCCTCTTCCTCCCAGAAATAAACCGGCAAACAATCGGCGATAAAAACGGCGAAAATTGACCGGCCGGCCGAGGCCTCCATGGAAAAACGTTGCGCGATCCATCCGTCTGCTTGGGGAGGCGCCGGATATTCTTGGGCCGCGACTACGTCCGCTCCATGCACTTGGCGAAGCAGCCGCACCGGTTTTTCCACGTTGCAGGCGCGGCGGAGCGCGTCCACGCGCGAATCCGGCTGGGACATGTCGCCCCAACCCCGCGTGGTGACGCCATGCGGAAAACCCCGCTCGGCCAGGCGCCCGACCTGATAAAAACCATCCCGGACGCCCCAACCGCTCTCCGCGTTAGTTTGAAACGGACTCACGAACAGGAACCTCAGGTTGAACTCCGGAGCGATTGACGCTTTGATTTTTGCCGCTTATGGAGGGAGGGCTGCGCAGGGGACGCACCCATTTGGTAAAGCTGGACGGCTTCAAAGAATACTCGTGAACCATTTGGACAACTTCGGAAATCGATCGGAAGGATTCCCAATTGAGCCTCAAAATTCGAACCCCGGCGGCTTCCATTTCATCCAAGAACTGCCTATAGTTTTCATCCAGACACTTTAAATAGTCCAAACTGATGTTCATTTCCATATCACGGCCGCGCTTGCGAATGCGTTCATACGCCGTCTCCGGACGGCAATCCAAATAGATCAACAGCTGGGGGAACACCAATTCCCGCAGAACCATGTTGTCGAAGAGATCAAGATAGGTGTTATAATCCAAGTCGGAAATGATTTTGTCGGGATGCCGATTGAGCATGCGGGCAAAAATCGTATCTTCCCAAATCGTCCGGTCCTGAACCACCCCGCGAATTTTCCCCAGGCTTATGCGCGCCACAAATTCACGATGCTGGCGAAACCGGTGGTTGAGCAGCCACACCTGCATCATGGTTCCATACAGCTTCATGTCCTTGTAAAAATCTTCAAGATACGGATTCCCGTCCACTTCTTCCAAAATGGGCTCAAAATTAAGCGCGTGGGCAAGATCCAAGGTGATGGTGGATTTTCCAACGCCGATCGTCCCTGCGATTCCAATATAGCCTTCTGCGAACACTGTAGCTCCCCCTATTTCGGCACGGCGTCGGCGCCCTGCTGAATACCGCGAACTGCGAGCATAAAATCATCCGGATTGCTGGCCGCGGCCATCGCCTCCTCCAACGTGACCAATCCTTGTTTATGAAGCTGGACAAGCGACTGGTTGAACGTCTGCATTCCGTAATACCCCCCCTTTTGGATGGCCTCGGCGATCCCAAGGTTCTTATTTTCTTCGATCAACTTGCGCACATTGCCGGTCACAAATAAAATTTCAATCGCGGGAACCCGCCCTCCGCCGATCTTGGGCAAAAGCCGCTGAGAAACGACGCCGTTGAGGGAATCGGCCAACTGCAGGCGAATTTGTCCTTGCTGATGGGGCGGGAACATGTCCACGATGCGCGTCACCGTCTGAACGGCATCGATGGTGTGCAGGGTCGCGAAAACAAGATGGCCGGTCTGCGCCGCGCTGAGCGCCGCCCGCGTGGTCTCCAAATCGCGCATTTCTCCCACCAAAATGACGTCCGGATTTTGGCGCATGGCGGCTCTTAAAGCCTCCACGAAACCATTGGTGTCCAGTCCGATTTCCCGCTGGGTGATGATGGATTTCTTATCCCTGTGAAGAAACTCTATCGGATCCTCCAACGTGATGATATGCTCGTCCCTGGCCTGATTGATGTAATCGATCATGGCCGCCAACGTGCAGGATTTCCCCGAGCCGGTCACCCCCGTAACCAATACCATCCCTCGCCTTGCGCTGGCCAATTTACGAAGCGGCTCCACCGGAAGCATCAAGGCGTCCAGGGAAGGAATCTCGGCGCTCACCGCGCGCAGCGCTAAAGCCACCAGGCCGCGCTGCCGGTAAGCGTTGACTCGGTATCGTCCCAAGCCCTCACCCGAGAAGGAGAAATCACTTTCCATGGATTCATCAAAAATTTTACGGGCTCTCGGCGTCATGATCTTGTAGGCGAGTTCCTCAACGGCTTTGGGATTGGAGGCGGAGCCAGCAATCGGCTCCAAGGCGCCGTCAACCCGGATATAGACGGGCCCATTGGCCCGAATATGCATATCCGAGCCCTTCTTTTGAATCATATACTTCAACAGCGCGACGATATTCATTCACCCTCCGCCGGATTCGAGGCAGAAAAATCGGCCGGCCCGCCGAGTCAGGACTTGATTTTCTTGGACTTGAACCTCAGAAAAGCGGGCTTTATCCAGTTATCCGGCGATAAACTGGAAGTCATCGCGCCCCTCTGGCCGGCCGAGCTTCCGGGGACCGGCTCTCTAAAATCGGAATCCCAACTCTGCAGGGACTTGGAACGGGACTGCGGCCTCATCGACGCGTGTGGTTTGGCCGCAGGAAAACCGGTGGCTATAACGGTAATTCTTAAAGTCTCCTTCAGATTTTCATCGTAAGCCTGTCCGAAAATGACATGCGCTTCGGGACTCACGGCGGCATGAATAAAATCCATCGCGACCTTGATTTCCGCCAACGCCATGCTCCGATCGCCGGTGATATTGACGATGGCCCCTTTGGCGCCGCCAATGGAAACGTTTTCCAGCAAGGGCGACTGGATGGCCCGTTTGGCCGCCTCGATGGCGCGGTCCAGACCGGCGGCCTCGCCGACGCCCATGAGGGCCTCCCCGGCGTTGGTCATGATGGTTTTGACATCCGCGAAATCAACGTTGATGTCTCCCGTCGTTGTGATCACATCGGAAATAGACTGGATCGCCTGCCGCAAGACATCATCCGCCCGGCGGAACGCTTCGGTCGTGGGGGTGTTTTCCTCAATGATGCCGAACAAGCGGTCATTGGGAATCACCAAAAGCGTATCGACAAAACCTTTCATTTCCTTAATCCCCGCCGCGGCCTGATTCGAGCGGATGCGGCCCTCAAAACTGAACGGCCGCGTCACCACTCCCACGGTCAAAATGCCCAACTCTTTTGCGATTTCCGCCACCACGGGCGCGCTGCCCGTGCCCGTGCCGCCCCCCATGCCGGCGGTGATAAATACCATATCGGCGCCCGTAAGGATCTCCCGAATTTGATCCTTAGATTCCAGGCAAGCCTGGCGCCCCTTCAAGGGATCACCCCCCACA
>MGUX01000022.1:4000-6353 GCA_001800185.1 Elusimicrobia bacterium RIFCSPLOWO2_12_FULL_59_9 | reverse complement strand
AAGATCTCCGGCGTCGTCGGACAGCCGGGAAGCTTGAGATCTACGGGCACGAATTCGTGAATCGCGTACACCCGATCGGTCATCGGGGGAATGTCTTCTGTTGGAATACCATTCGATTCAGTACTGACTGACTCACGGTACACCTTCTGCAAGATTTCTTCGACTGTCGACAAGTTCGCCAGAGCGGGCACCCCTCCGTAGCAGGCGCACGAACCCATCGCAATGAGAGTCTTGCACTTCTTTCGCATCTCTTTCGCCAGGAGTCTATGCTCCTCGTTTCGGATGCCGCCCGTGATGATGCCCACGTCCGCCTCTGGAATTTCAATCTCCTTCTTCTCTCCCATCTGGCCGTACACTTTGTGATCCATGAGGACCGGCATGTGGACGATCTCGAGCTTTCCTAAGATGTCAAGAAGCGGCTCACCAACGTCGAGGATGGTGACTTCACATCCCCCACAGATCGTGAACCATTCTTGCGCTAATCGGACTGCCATGGGACCCTCCGTAATTTGGTGAATGATGAATGGATTAACTGACGTTACGCAAAACAAGAATCGTGGTGCCGCCGAGCGAAGGGCATACGCCTTGCGCCAAATATAGGCGCATCCCAGCCCGACCCCAGCCTGACCAATTGCTGGCATGGATGGCTGGCGGGCGCCTTTGGAGCACGCCCTTCTCTCTCTCCCTGCTTTCCCGCACTCGAGAGGGGACGTTTAGAGCCACGATCACGTTGCCTGCAAAAAACCGCGCGTTTACACTCCCCTCTGTGTGAAGGCTTTGTGTTTCAGGGAGAGGGCGTCAGACTCCGGCTGCCGTCTGTTCGACTCGGTCGAACAGACGAGCCTCGACAAAGTCGGGAGTCTGACGGACTCAGACGAGGGCGGGGGTGTGGGCATTAGACTGTGACTCGATATGGACTCGGTCCGACTTTTCGTACCTGTTTCACCATTTCTGTTACAACCTGAGCGTAGCGGAGAGCTTCGGATGCCGAGACCCACTCCAGGCGGAATCGCTCCGGTTCGATGGCAAAATCCTGCAGCATCAATTCTATTGCCTCAGCCCGTGCCTTTGCGCGGAGATTGCCTTCGAGATAGTGGCAATCGCCGGGATGACAGCCGCACACGAGTACTCCATCAGCACCGCTCGTCAATGCCTCAATGATGAGGTTGGGGTGGATCATGCCCGTGCATTGCACACGAATGATGCGAACATTCGTTGGATACTGAATGCGAGATGTTCCCGCCAAATCAGCCCCCGTATAGGAGCACCAGTAGCAGCAGAAATTGATGATCAACGGCTCGAACTGATGATTGTCGTCGCTCATTTTAGTTCCCTTTCAGATCACCCGCTCAAGAATCCACAAACTCCCAACGACAATGCTCGTCAGACTGGTGACAGCTTGAAACCAGACCAGCATATTTCTTCTCTTCACCGCCATGACGATGTTCCCCAACAGATAGGCGAATGACGCCATTGCTATCATCGTTCCTATTCCAAACAGCAGAATATAGAGCGATGCGGTCAACGCCGAGCTGATAATAGCGATCGGGATAACGACAAGCACAGACGCTGTCCCCGCAAGTCCATGTGCGGCTCCGACGAGAAACATGGAGTGCTCGTGTTGGTGATCGGCTCTCTCGGTGTGTGAATGGAGATGAACGTGCTCCACACCCTCGTGCACATGTCGATGGATGTGGATTCGTTCTCGATGAACCAGACGGTGCATTCCCCACGCTCCAAGAGCAATCAGCATGAATCCGACTCCTACTTCCGCCACCGTTTCCATGAACGGGGTGACGACAAATTTCAGACTCATCGCTGCGAGCCCGAAGATGAAGAGCGTTGCCGTATGACCCAACGCCCAACGGACGCCAAACATCACGGCTCGTCTGGGCTGCGGATTTCGGCTGACGAATACGCTGACCGCCGCAACGTGGTCGGCATCGAACGCATGCAGCGAGCCCAGCGCGAATCCCGCCACCACCGGAAGAAGTACGTCATTCATTCCCGGATCGTCCTTGATTCAAGAATCTCCTTCGTCATCACCCCATAGAGAGAGTTCATTGTGGAATTCCCAGCGCCGCCTTCACTTCCGCCTGCAATTGCTCCGGCCTGAAATGCCAGACGAAGATCGCTTTCTTCGGACAAGTTGCCATACACGTGCCACATCCTTTACAGATCGCCTGGTTCACTTCAACCCGCTTTTTGATGACACCACCAACTTCGTACTCGACGAGCGTGATGGCCTTAAAGGGACACGGGTCGACACAGTACGCGCAACCGTCGCAGTTGTCCGTTACCACGTTGGAGATCGTCGGCTCGAGCTCGATTTGGTCTTTTGAGAGAATCGTGG
>MGUX01000022.1:0-3982 GCA_001800185.1 Elusimicrobia bacterium RIFCSPLOWO2_12_FULL_59_9 | reverse complement strand
CGAGGGCCTGGGAGATAACCTCTTCGACGTCCAGCGGCGAATGGGCATTACCACACAGGAAGATGCCGTCCGTGGCAAAATCAATAGGCCGCAACTTGCGGTGCGCTTCAAGGAAAAACTTGTCTTCACCCAGCGGGACCTTCAGCAATTGTGCGAGTTCCTTATTGCCTTCGCTTGGAACCGTTGCCGCTGCCAAAACAATGTTATCAACCAAGAGTTGAAGAGACTCGCCGAGGGTTTCATCCCGAACTGAGAGGAGGAGCTTGCCATTTTGTCCGACAACCGTTGGCGGCTTGTCGTCGGCAAAGCGAATGAACGCAACGCCGAGCTGCCGCGCTTTTGTGTAGTACGCCTCGCGGAATCCATACGCCCGCAATTCCCGGTAGAGCACGTACAGATGCGTGTCAGGTTGAGATTCTTTGATCCGAAGTGCCAACTTGATTGTCTCCGAGCAGCAGGTGCGGCTGCAGGACGGACGTTCCGGTGTGCGTGAGCCGACGCACTGAATGAACGCCACGGATTTCGCCTTCAATTCCGAATTCTTCGGCGCAAACCGGTTAGCGGCAAGCTGTTGCTCCAATTCTCGATGCAGGAGCACGCGATGGTCTTCTCCGTAGAGATATTCAACAGGCTTGTACGTCTGCGCTCCGGTTGCAACAATGACAACGCCGTGCCGGACTTCGACCATAGTTCCATTCCCCGCCACGGCAATCTTCGACTCGAAATTCCCGAGCGAGCCTTTCACTTCAGTGAGAGTGGAATTCGCATAGACACGGACGTTTCTGTGGGTCGTTACCGATGGAATCAGCCTTCGCAGCGCCTCCCGCGGATCTTCGCCGTTGAGCAGGTAGTGCACTTCCTTCAGATAGCCGCCAAGTTCAGCTTCCTTTTCGACAAGGTGGACGATGAATCCCTGATCTGCGAGCGAGAGCGCCGCCGTCATGCCCGCCACACCCCCGCCGATCACCAGAGCGTCATGCGAAACATCGAGTGGGCGCGGATAGAGCGGATCGTTGAGCTTCACCTTCGCTAACGCCATTCGCACAAGGTCTTTTGATTTGGCGGTTGCTTTCTCTGGCTCGTGCATGTGCACCCACGAGCATTGGTCACGGATGTTCGCCATCTCGAAGTAGTACGGATTTAATCCAGCGGTCCGCACGGCGCTGCGGAACAACGCTTCGTGCGTTCGCGGCGTGCACGAGGCAACGATAACACGATTGAGAGAGTGCTCTTTGATCTGTTGTTTGATCCGTTCGAGACTATCATTGGAACAGGTGTAGAGATTGTTCTCGGCATAGACGACATTCGGCAGAGTCGCTGCGTAGTCCACAACCGATGGGACATTAACGACGCCGGCGATGTTTGTTCCGCAATGGCAGACGAACACTCCCACTCGCGGCTCTTGTCCCCGCACGTCCATCTCGGGGGGATAGACGGTTGGCGAGATGAGGCTCCCTCGCGCCTCGCCGAGAAGTTCCATCACTTTCGCTGCGGCTGCGGAAGCTTGTGCGACGGTTTCGGGAATATCCTTTGGCTCGGTGAAGGGTCCCGCAACATAGACTCCATCGCGTCCCGCTTCAACCGGAGTAAACGCGGACGTTTCGCAAAAACCGAATTTGTTCAACTTCACACCGAACGTCTCGGCCATCCTCCGAACACCCTTCGGTGGCTGCATGCCCACGGAGAGAACGACGAGATCATACTCCTGCGAGACTTTCCGGTCTTCTTCCGTGAGATACCTGATAACGATATTCTTCGTCTCCGGCACTTCTTCCACAGCCGGCACGCGGCACCTGATGTACTGCACCCCCTTCGTCTTTGCCGATTCGAAATATGATTCGAAGCCCTTGCTGAATGCACGGATGTCCATGAAGAAGATATCGCATTGCAGATCCGCGCCGGCATGTTCCTTCGCGATGATTGCCTCTTTCGTCGCATACATGCAGCAGACTGCAGAGCAATAATCGCGTTCATGGTCGCGAGAGCCCACACACTGAATGAACGCGAGGCGTCGGGGCTTCTTCAGATCAGATGGACGCAAGACGTGACCATTGAACGGACCTGATGGTGAAAGGATTCGCTCGAAGTGGAGCGACGTGATGACGTTCGGGTAGCGGCCGTACCCCAGGTCCTTGTTCACGATCGGATCGAAGATTTCGTAGCCCGGCGCGAGGACAACTGCACCGACGTTCAATTCAACCGTCTGATCTTGCTGGTCATAGTCGATCGCCTTCGCCTGACAGACTTCTTCGCAGATTCCGCAACCATCGTAGTTCAGACGAATGCAAGCCGTCTGGTCGATGGAGGGTTTGTTCGGAATCGCCTGCGGGTAGAGAATTGAAACGGCGGGACGCGAGTTAAGTCCTAAGTTGTATGAATTCTGGATAGGGACCGGGGCAAACGGAGAGGCGAGACTTCGCACCTTCTTGCCGACCGGACAGATGAAATCACATGCGCCGCAGGTCCAGCAAAGTTCATTATGCTTGCCGAAAGGGGGCTCCAGTTTCTTGCGTGGTCCTCGCCCGGTGAAGCCAATGGCGCTCCGCCCCATTCGCTCCTCGCACATTCGGACACAGAGCCCGCAGTAGACACAATCATCGAACTTCTTTTTGATGCGCGGCTCAGTCACGCCGTGCTCGGAAGCGATCCTCCGGATCGTTTCGGACTCCGGACAGCGCGCAAGAAGGAGTTCCGCAGTGATCTTCCTGGCTCGCTTGAGTCGATCCGTTTCGGTGAAGACGCTGATGCCTTCCAGAACAGGATAAGAGCAGGAGGTCTGTACGGACGGCTTTCGACCGGGAGTGTGGACTTCCACAACGCAGAGACGGCAAGCCCCATACGGCGTGAGCGCCTTGTGATGGCAGAGCGTGGGAACTCTCATGCCGAGCCTTTCGATCGCCGCAAGAAGGGTCGTTCCCTCCGGCATTTCTATGATCTGATCGTTGATCGTTAGCGTAGTCATTGACCGGGCGTCAGACATTCAAAGAAGAAATCCACTTCGGGATGTGCCGCCTTCAAGCAGCGCACGGTTTCATCGAGATTGCCCAGCGGTCTTCTGTCGATGTGGCGAAGCTTGAACACTGCCGTCACTTTCGTTCCTCTGCCGACGGCGCTTTCGACGATCATCATTCCTTCCGCCTCTTCTGCCGACTGGGCAAGAAAAGGGAGACCGAGTCCGACTTTCTTACCCGCTTTCGTGGTGAAGAAAGGATCAACCGATCGTTTTGTCTCTTCCTCGTTCATTCCCATACCGTCATCGGTGATTTCCAGAATGAGTGTATCCTCTCTGTCGTTTTGAATTACTCGAATCTCGACGTTTCTTGCCTTTGCCCTTATGGCATTCTCGGCGATATCAAGGATGTGCAGGGAAACATCTTCCATTCTCTTTTCCCCGACCTAAGGGTCGGGGCTCATTCGCACACCTCTTCCCCCTTTGCCTGAGAGACTTTTCCTTATTTCCTCGACGCTCACATCCTCCATCAGAAAGGTGGTGTATCGTCTGCCGATGTTTTGCAGTGTATGCGCGTCCGAAGACGTGATGAACGGGAAGCGGGCTGTGTCGGGAATCGTGTCCCGTTTGCATGGATCCGCAAGCTCCAGCGCATCGAGTGGAAGCCCCTCGGGAATAAATCCGAGTTGGCCGATGATGCCGAAGGCTTGTCGATCGACATGCGCAGCAATGGCCAATCCGCCGAATTCATGGATCAGCTCAACAAGCTTGTCGATCGTGATGTCGGTCGCCCCGATGAGAAGCTTCGTGCTGAAACCGAGCACCTCTTCCTCTTCGTTCACGATCACCTGTTCGCCGTACAGCTTTTGATCGTTCGTGCCGCAAAGATGTGCATGCACGATATCCTGCAATGCACGCAACTCATCGTTCCGATCAAAGAGCGCCAGGATGTGTACTTCCTCCCTCGACGCCACTTCCATACCCCCGATCACACACATGCACTCTTTCTCTGCCGTCCTTGCGACGGCCGGA
>MGUX01000021.1 GCA_001800185.1 Elusimicrobia bacterium RIFCSPLOWO2_12_FULL_59_9 | reverse complement strand
TCATCAAGGCCAAGCTCTCCGCCGGCGAGATCAAGATCGACCCCAAGATCACCAAGCATCTGGCCATCATCGAGTCCGAGATTCAGCAGGCCAACGGCATCATCAGCGAAATTCTCACCTTCGCCCGGCAACGGGAGCTGAAGCTGGAGCCCCACCGCATCAATCAGTTTATGGAGGAGATACTTTCTTCTTATCCAATTCCCGGCAATATCCAGGTGCTCAAGGAGTACGCGGACCAGGAAGTCACCGTCAATATAGACGCCGACGAAATGAAGCAGGTCCTGCGCAATCTCATTGGCAACGCCATCGAGGTCATGCCGGGCGGCGGAGTGATCAAGTTCGACACGCGTCAAATCAACGACTGGCTCTGCATCGGCGTGGCCGACAGCGGATCGGGAATCCCCAAGGATGTTTTGGAGAAAATTTTCACGCCCTTTTTCACCACGAAGGCGCGCGGCACGGGGCTTGGACTTGCCGTCGTCAAGAAGGTGATCGACCATCACCGCGGCAAGGTCGAGGTCAAAAGCGCCGTGGGAAAAGGGACGGTTTTCCATCTTTACCTGCCCATCGCCAGCCGCCTGAGCCCCACCGCGGAGCTCAAACCGGCCGAGAAGTGAGGCCCTAGGCCATGCAGGCCAATATCCTGATTTGCGACGACGACAACAACCTGCGCGACACCTTGCGCGACCTGCTGGAAATGGAGGATTACCGCGTGGTGGAAGCCGCCTCCGGAGAGGGAGCGATGCAGGCGGTGGTGTCCAACAGCTTCGACATCATCTTGATGGACTACAACCTGGCGGATAAGACCGGCATCGAGGTCATCCATCAAATTCGCCAGATCAATCAGGAGTGCCAGATTTTGATGATGACGGCGCACGCATCCCTGGACACCGCCCTAAAGGCCATCCAGGAATCGGTGGCCGACTTTCTCGTCAAGCCCGTCGACATCATCTATTTAAAGATGGCCATCCATAAGGCGCTCAACAAGCTGCAGCTTGAGCGGGAAAACAAGCGCCTCATCGCCGACCTCACCCGCGCCAACCGGCAGTTGGTGACCTTCGACAGCATGAAGTCCAAGTTTCTGTCGATGGCTTCCCATGACCTGTCCAATTCCCTGATGACGCTGCAACTGAGCTTTGAGATGCTGGGGGCGTCCATCCAGCCCTCCCAGACGCAAAAAAAGAACGTCGATTTCATCCATTCCGGCATCGCCCAGTTGTCGCGGCTCATCGAGGACCTTGTCGATTGGGCCGCCATCGAGCAGGGCAAGCTGCGGCTGGAAAAAGGACAGGTAGACCTCCAAAAGTTTTTAGATGAGATTCTGCCCGCGCCGCGGCTTCGCGCGGGGCACAAAAATATCGCCTTGACGGCGGAAGTGCAGGCGCCTCTTCCGGCCGTGGTCGCCGATAAAAGGCGTCTGGGCCAAGTGCTTTTAAATCTCCTGGAAAACGCCATCCGCCACACGCGCCGGGGCGGCAGCATCAAAATCCGGGCGGCGCTGGACGGCAAGGAGAGCGTGCAGGTGTCGGTCGCCGACACGGGCGAAGGCATCGACCCCGCCGAAGCGAAGCGCCTCTTTGAGAGCTTTTACCAGGCGGCCAAAAGCGACTCGCCGCGAGGCCGCATGGGGCTGGGGCTTTCCATCGCCAAGGAGATTCTCCAGGGGCATGGAGGAAAGATTTGGGTTGAAAGCGCGGGCATCGGCCACGGGGCCGTTTTTCATTTCACTTTGCCGCTGCGCCAAACCGCCGCGGTCATCCATTGACGTGCTTGCGCCGATTGCACAAATCCGCTAAGATTTAGCGGACTATTCGCTTTTCCAGAGGGCTAGGCAGGGGGAATTTATTTATGAAACAGGTCAAAAAGGCCGCCAAGGCCAAAAAAGGGAAACTGACGGTTTTGATCGCCGACGACCAAACCCTTTTCCGGGAAGGGTTGAAAGACCTTTTGGAGAACGAGAGCCGCTATATCGAGGTGGTGGGCGAGGCCGCCAACGGCCCCGAAGCCATCAGCATGGCGAAAAAGCTGCGTCCCAACGTCATTTTAATGGACATCAAGCTGCCCCAGTTGGACGGCATTCAGGCGACCCGCGTGATCCGCAAGGAATGCCCCAACACCAATGTTATCATCCTTTCCAGTTTCGAAGACGACGCCCACGTGATGGAGTCCGTCCAGGCCGGCGCCAACGGCTATCTCTCCAAGATGCTGCCCGCCGTGGAAATGGTCAACGCGCTCAAAACCTTCGCCAATGAAGGCGTCATGATTCCTCAAAACGTGATGGGCAAACTTATCCAGGGCCTCCGTTCCATGGGACGCGCCACCCTGGAGGCTTCCTTGGTCGCCCTGACCAAGACGGAAATCCGCGTTTTGAGCCTGCTGGGCAAGGGACAAAGCAACAAAGAAATCGCCGCCGCGCTCACCTGCAGCGTCAAAACCGTCAAAAACCACCTCAACTCCATTTTTCAGAAGCTGGAGGTCAGCAACCGCACCGAAGCGGTGGTCAAGGGCATCGAGATGGGTCTCATTTCGGCGGAGGATGACAGGCATACGGGAGTATAGAGAAGTGGTAAAGTGGCAAGTGATCAAGTTATCCAGTGATCAAGTGATCAAGTCGTCGGGAACGAAGTCATCCGGTCGTCGCGCGTTCGAAACATGTCCGCTCTTCCCGCGACCACTCGACCACTCGACCACTGCCCCCCGCCTTAAAGATTTAGGTCTCGATTTTTTAACAATTTCCTGCTATATAAAGGAGAGGGGTGCAAGCACGCTGGGGGCCTCTGGCCTCCCGGCTAGTACCCGAAGCACCGTGAAGGGTGCAAGCACGCTGGAGGCCTATGCCTCCCGGCTAGTACCCGAAGCTCTGCGTAGGGTGCAAGCACGCTTATGTTCAAGCTCAACAACCGCGGGCAATTGGTCGTTCCGTCCGTCATCATCCTGCCTTCCTTGGTGCTTTTCATCTATCTCTTGTTTGAAACCTTCGTTATCTCACGGGAAAAAATCCGGCATCAATTCGCCGTAGACTCCGCCTCTTTCGTCGAACTGACCCAATACTCGGATTTTCTAAACCGCACCGCCTACGTCAACGGCGCCTTTGTTTGGCGCGTCTTTCAAGAAGCCTTCGGCCAGGAGGTGGTCTCCGGGGAAGGCAAAAGCAATCAGTCTCTGAACGTCTTCGATGCTTTATATGAAAACGGCGCTTTTCCCAAAGGGGAGGGGTCGGGAGGCGCCGAACTGGACGAGGAGCAGGTCTGGAAAATCCGCTACAACGACGCCATCCGGCCGGGCATCAACGACGAGGACCCGGAGCCGGGAGTGCAAAACCTGACATTGTTTACCTCCCAACAGCGAGAGGCTCACTGGCTGGTGGATGAAAACGTTTACCAGTACAAGAACATTTTCAATCAGCTTTTTCAGCTCTTGTATCAGGTTCAGTCCGCCCAGGCGGCGGTCAACAAGAAAATTACCGAAAAGCATGATTTTTTCACCAAATCCTACCACTTAAACACCACCGAACCCGCCCGCAACGCTTGGCGGGCCTCCCGAGCCATCCCGAATTTGGAGGACGACACAAAAATGCATTTTTTGGAGATCAACACCATATTTTACACCTGCCGCAGGGACGGCACCCGGAATATGCCGGGGGACTGCAACACCGATCAATATACCTATTATTATCCGACGTCCTACGTCCTTCAGTACGACGACCCCGAACAGTTGTTTCAGATGACGACGGTGGACAATAAGCTGCTCTCAAAATTCGCCAAAGGCATCAGCATCCTGCAGCGCTGGGACGTGCCGGATAATTACTTCGGCATCAAATTCGTAAGGGAAATGCACCATGACGCCGTCGTCCACTCGAAAATTCAAATCGCGGGAGGCCAAATCTGGCCCGACCCGACCCCCAAGTACCAAGTGAGGCTGTATCCATGATGGAGACAGTGATCCAGTGGTCGAGTGGTCAAGTGGTCAAAAACGAAGTGGTCAAGTGGGCAGGAACGAAGTGATGAAGAACAAAGTGATCAAGTTATCAAGTTATCCAACGATCAAGCCGTCGAGCGAGCGCGATGTGCCCATTCTTCCACTCGATCACTCGATCACTCGATCACTCGATCACTGCCCCACTGCCCCACTGTCTCACTCGATCACTCGATCACTCGATCACTCGACCACTTTAAAAAGGCCGTCTAATAATAGCGGCCAAGCCATGACCGAGATGGTGCTCCTCTTTCCCATTTTTCTCCTTTTTCTTTTGGGTTTCTCGAAATTATTCGCGCTTCTGGTCCTGGTTCAAAAGACCGAAATCGCCTCCTACTATGCCGCCCGAAGGTGGCAATTGGAGAGCCACCGCAACGTGCGCTATGAGGGCTGGGACGACGGTACCCTCCGCCGGGACATCCAGAACAAGGTCTCCGACTATCTCGGCTGGAACAGGGAATCCGTCAAGAAGTTCCTCGACTTGAAGGGCATTCAGTTGACGGCCAAGCGCATGATGGTGTGGCAAAAGATCACGTTGACGGTCAAGACCAATCCCTGGCAGATTCCCGGTCTCACGCAGAAAGAGGGCCTCACCTGGGAGGTGGAAAAATACGTCCCCAACCGTGACCGCCCCATCAGCTTCATTTTGCCCGGCGCCACGGAGCAATAGGTTGAACTCGAAAGCCATTGACAGGGCTTGGGGGCCGTGTTATCCTTGGAATAGAGAGGAACCTTTGCGGTCCTGAGGTGTCTAAACAATGGCGGAAGTCAAAATGCCGAATGTAAAAAAGAAGTCCTCCGCGGGCAAATACCTGTGGTTTTTCATCTTCGCCTTTCTGGGAATCGGCGGCTGGTTGAGCGTTTCGAGGATGAACGAGAGCGCCAGGCATATGACCATGGGTCTTCAGGGCGGCGAGAGAAGCTCCGCTCCGGGGGAATACATTGAGCAGGAGGGCCTTGTGCCCAGCAACCCCGAGGAGCGCGCTCCCGGCGCCCCGCCAGGCAGCAAGGAAAGCGGCGAAACCCGGGGTTTGGGCGTGGTGATGGTGGGTGATGACGGAGAGGGGGATGGAGGCGAAGGCGGAGACGGAAGCGGAAGCGGCGGCTCCGCATCGAAGTCCGGCTCGGCCTCGACCGGCGGGCCTATAGACCAGGCCGGCGAGGCGGGCGGTTCTTCCGGCGGCGGGAAAACCTTGTCTTTAACGAGCAGCCTGGGCTCGGGCGGCGGGGGCGGGACCAGCGCGAGCAAGTCCTTCAGCGGCCGGGGGGGCTCCGGCGGAATGGGGGCCGGGGAGCGCGGCGGATTAGGAGGGAAGAGTGTTTGCAGCGGACCCGGCGACATTAACTGTCTTAAGGACACCGGCGTAGACGGCAAAGGCATGCGCGCTTTGAAGGGAATCGGGAAAGACAGCCAGGTGGCCATGAAACTGAGCGATTCCGAAAGGGCCAGAAACAGCGCCGCCAAGAGATTTGACGCCGCCAATCAAAACCTCAAAAGCGTGGGCTCACCCAGTTTGGGCGGCGGCGGCGCCGGCGTGGGGAGCAACGATAAAACCCCGGGCCTTCTTAACGACGGCAGCTCCGCCAATAGCTCGGTTTCGGAAAAAAAGATCAAGCCTCCGCCCAAGGTCCAAGCGCAGGACAAGAAAGAACAGGGCATTTGGGAAAAGATTATTGACGCCCTCATTACGAATGGGATCGGCGGGCTGATGGGTTCCCTTTTTTCTTCAGCTAGTGGTTCAAAAGGAGCGCAGGAGTCGAAGGACGATCCTACCAATAAAAACAAGGCGAAAACGGAAGAGCCGCCCAAAAAGAAATAATCGCAGGTCTTTCAATAACTCGATAAAATCATTATTTAATCCAGCGGGTTGCTCTGTCTTGGCCAAGTCAGATTTGACAAATTTAGAGCCCTGCCAGCTAGGAATCACTGCACATGATTCGAACGCAGTTGCGCAATTTCTGAAAGTGCTTTCAGACGGGATAGAGGTTGTAACTGCGTTTTTCGAGTTAACGGCAAGAAAACCGCTTGGAGCGGAGCTATGGACCTCATATTTTATTACCTTGCCTTAACTTACATCTGCTTTATTGGATTCAAAATTTTATTGGAATTATTAGTGGACTTATTCGGCGTCCTGACTTGGCGCATGACACCGTACGTTCCCTCGACCGATCCGGTTTGCCGGGCCATGGTCGAAATGGCGAACCTCAAACCCGGCATGAAGGTCTATGACCTGGGCTCCGGCGACGGGAGGCTGTTGCTCCTGGCCGCCGCCAGGGGGGCTGAGGCCGTCGGCATCGAAATCAATACCTATCTGGTCGTCTATTCGAAGATGCGAGCGCTTCGCTCGCCGTTTCGCGGCAAGGTCCGCGTCCGCTGGGGAAATCTCTGGTGGGCTCGCGTGGCGGACGCGGACGTCGTGTTCGTATATCTGATGCCTTATTACATGGCCGAGCTCAAGCGCCTCCTGGAGAGGCAGCTAAAGCCGGGGGCGGTCGTGGTCTCCAATGCCTTCGTCTTCGAGAATTGGGCCCCCTTCAACGAGGACAAAGATAATGGGGTTTACGCCTACCGCTTTCCGCCGCAAGCATAAACCCGAATTCCCCAACTGGAAATTCGCCCGCGGAGCCTCTCGCAGTGCGCGCGGTGCCTGGGGCGCCATCCCTGAGGACCCTGCCCGAAACGGCGGGCGCCATGGAGCCCGAAAGACAAAGGGGCGTAAAACGATGGGGCTTGACGGGGCCGGAAAGTAGAGGTAAACTATTAGTGTCCTAAAGGTTAACATTAATTGGAGGTGGTCATGAACGCTTTCAGCCTGTTGAGGGCCACGGAATATATCGGGGCCAAGGAGTTGCGCATGAATTTGGACAAGATTCTGCGCTGCACGGATCACCCCTACCGCGTTATGCTTCGGAACAAGCCCGCCGTCGCCATCCTGCCGGATGCGCAATACATTGAACTCCTGGAGATTCTTGAGGAGATCAAGGATTCGGGGCTCCTGGAGAAAACGCGAAAGAAGCTCCAAGAGGAAAGCAAAAAGAAGCATCCCTGGTTCTGGAGCGAGGTTTGGCAGAAGGCTGAGAGGAAGGCGGAATCGGACATTGCGGCCGGACGTGTCAGGCGCTTTAACTCTGCGCGGGCTTTGATTAAGGATCTCCACCGTTGATATTTCAGCGCGCGGAGCGGTTTGTCGAGGCGTATGATGCGCTCCCCACCTTTATTCGCAAGAAGGTGGAAAAGGCGCTTCTGCTGTTTGAGCAGAATCCGAGACACCCCTCCCTGCATGTCGAGAAGATTGATTTTGCGCGGAATATCTGGTCGGCTCGGGTAGACTTAAACCACCGGTTCACCTTCCAGTGGATATCCGGAGGCATACACCTGAGAAACGTCGGAACCCACCAAGCCGCCTATCGGAAGCCGTAGAGAAATTTCCTCCCGTCAAGGCCTTGACAATAATACCCCTCCCTGGTAACCTTAAATTGGAGGAGTTTGATTGCACGAGGGCCCATATTTTTGTTTGATTTTTAGGGAACATTTGGAGCCGGCCGGTGTCTAAAAAGCGGGAGATAAAATGGAGTTTCGTCGGAGGATAACCTATGCCCTTAGTGCTTAAAGCAGAGGAAAATGAAGAGAAGAAGAAAATAGGCTTTGTTGCCTCGTTTTTGCTTAAAATGTTTATTCGTTTTGGAATTTCTCCGGCGGCCTTCAGCATGAAAATGGGCATAGTGGCCCTGGTGGCTACCGGAGGCGCCGCGGCGACGGGCTATAACGCTTTAAAGTCAAGCCGGAACGCCGTTGATCCCCGCCAGGCCACGTACAAAATGTTCGCTGCCGAAAGGCAGTCTGCCTGGGAGGCGCGAGAAACCCAGGAGAATGAACTCCCCCGGGAGGGAGTCGGCGAAAAAATATCGGGCACGGAAGGCATGCGCGTGGGATTTGCCAAGGAAGACGGCGTCCGGTTTGGCGGAGGCCCCAACGACAGTCCGGACCAGGATGCCGAAAGTGAGGCCAACAAGGACAAGGAGAAGGATAAGACCGCAGAGGCCTCAGCCTCTGCCGGCAGCCCGGAGGTCAAACCCGGGCCTCCTTCCAAATTGGCAAAGCGCCTTAAATCCAGCCTGAGCAATCCCCTGGGCGGAGGAGGAGGCGGCATGTCCGGCGGCATCAGCGGCGGCTTTCAAGGGCTGGCTCAAAAGCCGGAGGCCCAACCCCAACCCGCTTCTGTCCCCCAGGGCAGAGTGACCGCAGTGGCCAAGGCCGGCAGGGGTCTCTCGGCAATTGGCGGCGCCAAAATGGCCAAGAGCGGCGACGGGGCCTTGGGTCAGCTCAAAGGTGTCGCGTCCGGAAGCCAAAGGGCTGCGCAATACGGCAGCGCCGAATCGGCGGGTTACGGCGCCAGCAATCCCTTCGATTCCCAGGATGGCAGCGGCGCAGGCCTGAGCGGCGACGGGGCGGGAACCATAAACGACGGAACAGGCTTGGGAGATGGAACGAAAACCGGAGTTAAGAAACCCAAAGGAAAGAAAACAATTGATAAAGATTTAGATTTGAAGACGAAAGAGCCTCCTTTTTGGAAAAAATGGCACGACCGTGCTGTCATGGCTATGAAAGCCGCAATGGGGATGATACTTGTAGGCTCTCTTGCTATGTTGATGGCAAATTGGAATTTAAAAGCCGCCGCTGCTGCAGAGATATTGCTCGCGGCCGCGATTGCCGAAGCCGGGGTCCCTCCCCTTGCTCCCGCTGCGGCGAAAAAGATTGCAGCTTTGGAAAAAAAAATAGCAGCTTTGTATGCGAAAGCAAACGCTTGGATTGCCAAAGCTAAAACAGCGCTTATCGCGGCTGGCGTGGCCGTAGGCGTCATTCTGGTGGCTGCTCACCAAGTCGGCGCTTTTGGGGGGCCTGGAGGCCAGTCGGCCTTGGGAAATCAATGGATGGGAGTTGGAGCGATGCTTGGTTTAGCGGTAGGGGCAACATATCTTATTGTCGCGGGTGGAGAGGCAGCCGCAGCCGAGGGAAAGGTTCTAACTATGAAGGCTGTTTATTTAGCATCTGGGAGCGTGGCTTTGGGAGGAGGGGCTGCGGTGCTCGGAAAGGGGGCTGAGTCTGCGGGAATGGAAAAGCTTCAAGAGTACATGAATAAAAAGGATTAAGCTGGTCAGAAGCGATGGAGGGATTTTATGGAAGAAAAGGATAAAGAGGCTTCCAACTCAGAGGGCTCCGGGGTGGACCCTCTAGCCATTCCTGAATTCAAGCCTATCGGTGGAGACGAAAAGAAATCCCGAAAATTTATTTTGGCCGCGATCTGGGCCACCAAACTGGGGAAAGCCGGGTTTTTATTCGCCGGCTTGGCCACCGCCGGCGCCGGGGGCGTGGTCACTCTTCGCAATATGGGCGTCCTGCCGAGCCCGGGGTCCTCTCCCGCCGGAGTCTCCACTCAAAAAACGGCCAAGGATTGGAAAACCCAGCTCAACAAGCACAGGCCCGCCGACGACATGGAATACGACACCAGCGCCGGAATGGTCGAGCCCGGCCAGAAAGGCAAGGGAGTGGGCAACGCCCCGGACTCCGCCTTGGGTCTTTTCACCGACAAAAACAAGGGCGCGGTGAGCTCCGAAGCGGAAATCCGTGAAAAGGAAGAGGAGAAAAAACGTAAAGCCGAGGAGGAAAAGCGCCAAAAGGAAGAGGCCGAGGCCAAGGCCCAGGAAGAAGCTGAGAAAAAAGCCCAGGCGGCAGCCCAGGCGGCGGCTCAGGGGGAGCAGCCCAAGCCCGAGCTCGTTGCCGGCAACATGAAAGACGTCATGTCCAACAACATGGGAGGCAAAGTCTCGGGCGGCAATTTTTCAGGCCGCTTCTCTCCCA
>MGUX01000020.1 GCA_001800185.1 Elusimicrobia bacterium RIFCSPLOWO2_12_FULL_59_9 | reverse complement strand
CCCAACGACGTCCTAGCGCTTAAATTTTTTGCGGGAACCGATTTTGGCGTGGGTCCCAAAATCGCCAGCCACACCGTCGTTCTCAATGGAACCAGCGGGCCCAACGACGTTGAGCATCCGGGATTCGTCGTCCGGCCTACGGTCAACCGTTTGAGGGTCCAATTCAAGGACATCGCTCCCACTCAGATCAAACAGGACAGCAAAAACATGGGCATTTTGCGTATACAGGCAGAAACTGATCAAAATTCGGTAGTTTGGGAGGAGTTGACCGTGGAGCGCACCGGAACTGGCTTCGATAGCGAAATTGACCTGGTCAAACTCTTTGCCGACGCCAACAATAACCAGAATTTTGACGACGACGTCCAGGCCCCCCTGAGCGTGTATCCCAACCTGCGTTCCGAGGGGACTGAAATCTTCAGCGGCGGAAAAGTCACCTTGCGCTTAAATCCCCCGGTAGTGGTGACTCCGGACCCGCAATATTTCTTCCTCACCTATGACATCTCCCAATTCGCCAAGGTCGGAGCGACGCATGGGCTTAAATTTTCCGACACGAATGAATTCAAGGTGAAAGTCCCCGGCGAGGTGCAGTTTGTGGTGAGCAACGCCACCACCAGCGCGTACTCCACCAAGCGCGTGGAGGTGCTGGAGGCCTCCAGCACGGTAAAAGCCGGTTTCGAGGATTTGGCGGAATTGTATGTGGATACTGACGGGGTGGAGCAGGCGAAAAAAGACGTGCCCGTGCTTAGGTTCAATTTAAAGACCGATTCCGCCACGGCCGTTTGGACGGACCTCCAGGTCCGTCGCGGCGGATACTCCAATCTCTCGGGCAAGAACTTCGGTCGCAACACCGACGTCCGCTTTATCCGGATTTACAAGGACATCAACTCCAACGACAAGTTCGACATCGACGATGCCGATATCTCTCAAGTTGGAACTCAACTGGCAAGAGATCTCGGCGTCCTCCAGCCGCCTTTCAACCTTTTGGTCAATTCGACGAATACCTTTCCAAGCTCCGGGCAAATCTTCATCCGGGAAGCCGAGCTCATGAGCTACAGCGGCACCGGCTTCGACTCAGCTTCGGGAAAGCCGTTCTTTAAAATCGTCTCCCGAGGCGACACTTTGGGCCAGGGTGCGACTCCCGTCATCATCCACCCTGCCGGAAGCCTCGTGGCCAAGGTGGACTTGTTCGATCAGGCCAACGACGCGGTCAGAACGCGGGTCATTCAGTTAACCGTGCCTCAGCTCATCGCGCCCTCCCCGCAGACTTATTTTGTGACCTATGACATCGCCGAGACTGCTGATGTCGCAAATGACGATCAAGTGTCCCTTGAAATCGCCGACCGGTCTTGGATAGGGGTTTCGGCCTTAAACCATGTTTCGCCGCGCTACAACTTGAACATCTCCCGCACATTCCCGGATGGAAACGTGCCGGGCGGGCTCGAATTCCCTTACACGGGCTTAAATATCAGGATCAAGCCGATTGTGATGGAAATTTCAGGTTTCAGCGTTGCGCCTGCGGCGGCCAAGACGGGTACCGAGGCGGTGCCTTTCCTTCAATTGTTCCTTAACACCAACAAAAACGCGGCCATGGTGGGAGCTCTGGCCTTCACCCAGACCGGTACGGTCGCCGTCTCGACCACTGCCAACCGGGGCATGGGGGATTTAAAACAGTTGGCGGTGTGGCTCGACGACGGCGACGGCGCCTTCAACATCAATTTGGACGTGAAACTCGGCACGACGATGGCTTTTTCCAAAGCGGGCGTCCAAGGATCGCTCCTGGTAATGTCAACGGTGACTTTAACCAAGGACGGCATCCCGGGCATCCAAGTGACGACCGCGCCCGTGACGCTATTTGTGAGCGCCAATGTGGGCGTGGCGGATGACTCCGGCGCGGAGACCATTTCGCACAACGTCGGTCTGACTCTGGCCAACTTCAGCGACATTTTGGACGTCCAACTTAAGCCCTTGCAGCTTCTGAACTCCCTCGATTTGAACAAGCGGCCGCCGGTCGCCTCGGCCAAGATTCAAATCGCTCCCGCGGTCATCGCCGCGGTGCCCCTCATCAGGCCCATCACCATCGCTCCCAACGGTTATCCGGCTTTTGTCCTACTGGACATTTCAAGCAACGTCATGAGAGACGCCCTCAACCGGCCCATCGTGGATCAGTCGAAGTGGGTCCTCGTCAAAGGCGAACCTCTCATCGACATCAACCAGGACGGGCTTTTCGACAACATGGACTTCACCGGCACGGGCTTGCGCAAGGAAATAGACCTCAGCGGCGACGGCAACCCGGATATGGACATTGACGACGACGGCATACTGGACGTGGACTTGAACCAGGACGGCGTGCCCGACAAGATTTTAGACAACGGCGCGGGTCAGCCTCTGATGTTTTTGACGGATGAACACGAGGAAGATACGCCGATGTCCGACCAGGGCTTCGCCGTCAGCGCCTGGAACAAGAACACCAACAGCCTGGTCGCCCGCTGGCCTCTGGCGGCCGGCACCACCGGATTTTATCAGGTGGGGGCCGGAGACACCTATGACGACCCCATCGGCCAAAGCAAGGCTTGGATCACCATCGGCGTGGCCTCCCCCGGGAGCGGGACCTCGGGCTTGGCGCGCATGGCGCGCGTGCGCCCCTCCGCCGGCTCGGAAGTCGTCATCTCGAGCGCGGCGCTCAAAAACCTCGCCCTTCCCGTGCCCAAGGTGACCCGCCTGTTTACGAAAATGGGCCCCAACGACACGGTGGCCGAGGTGCTTTCCACGTTGGGATTTCCCGACGCCGGCAAGAAGCTTTATATCGGCAGCGAAATCATGACCATCACCGGCAAGACCGGGACGACTTTCACCGTCGCGCGCGGGAAATTCGGCTCCACGCCTCAGGTCCATCTGCCCAATGAGGCCGTCAGCGACAACGCGACCATTTTCTCGGTGCGCATCGTCGATTTCGAGGCCGACGGCTCGACGACGACGGTCTCGCCTCAGAGGCCGCTTTTGGTCTATCGCGTGGATTCCTCGGCCCCTTCCGTGACCGGCAAGCCCATTCCCCAGGTGCCTCCGGGACAGCCGGCCGGGCCGACTTTCCAAATCAACTGGGACCCCTCGGCGGATTTGGAGTCCGACGTCGCCAGCTACGAAATTCAGGAGCAGGTCGGCAACAGTCCGATATGGAAAACCATCGCCTTCATTCCGGCGAAGCGCACGGGCGGGGTCTCGAACAGTTTTTATCAGGTGGGCTACACCAACCTTCCGGGCGAGAGCCCGCGCAGGTCCGGGGAATTTTATGCCTACCGCATCCGGGCCCACAACTTCGCCGGCGTGGCCTCGGGCTGGTCGCCATCTTCGACGCCCGTCGGGACGACGAGCATCGGAGAGGTCATCAGCAAGGTCTCCAACTATCCCAACCCCGTGGATTTGAGAAAGGGCGGCCCGGCGGGGAAAACCGTCATCACCTACGTTCTCAACGCCGACGCGGAGGTCAAAATGAGCATTTTTGATCTTCTGGGCTACGTGGTCCGGGAGTTCAGCTTCAGCCCCGGCAGCGAGGGGGGGCGCTTCGGCCCCAACTTCGTGGAATGGGACGGGAGCAACGCCATGGGCGCCAAGGTTTCCAAGGGCGGCTACATCGTGCGCATTCAAGTCAAATCGCCGGCCGGGACGGCGACCGCGATCCGCAAGGTCGGAGTCATCCATTGAGCTCCAACATGAAAGTCCGGGTGCTGGTGGTCGACGACGAGGTCAATTTCCGCAAGTTCTGCGAATGGGTCTTGCGCCAGCAGGGCTGCGAGGTCGTTTCCGCCGGGACGTCCGGGGACGCTCTGCTCTCCGCCGCGAGCGGGGTGGACTGGGTTTTGACCGACCTCCATCTTCCGGATCAAGACGGCTTCTGGCTGGCCCGACAGCTCAGGGACTTATATCCCGATTTAAAAATCGTTCTGGCGACCGGCTCTGCGGCCGACTCGGGCTTTCTGAAGGAGGCCGAGGAGTTGAAACTATGCCTTCTGATCAAACCCTTCAACCTAGAGGATCTCATCGACGTCGCGCGCCGTTTTTCGTTTGGGCCTTGACAAAGTGGGAATTCCTGTTATACTTCTAAGAAGGTCAACACCCCGCCGCAGGGTGGGGTGCGTGAGCCTGTAGCGCGTTGTTACGATAAAGGCAAAGTTCAGGGCAACCTGAACGGCGCAAAACCGAAGCTCCGGGAGTCACCGGAGGGCTGGGTTGCCGAATACGAATGGCCTATCGCCGAGTTGACAGGGCTTTGAATGCCCAATGCGGGAGATTTATTTCGCTCGCATGGAAGATTGCCTCTATCTGCATGGTAGGGGCATTTTGCTTGTGCATTCAAAGCCCTGCCGTTTTTGGCCAGAGCGGCGGGCAGCCGGGAAAGGTCCTGTCTTTTGGAATGGGGGCGCGGTCGCTGGGAATGGGAAGCGCCTATTACGCGGTCGCCGATGACGCGAGCGCCGCTTTCTGGAACCCCTCCGGCTTGGCGATGATGGAGCGCAAGGAGCTGATGCTGATGGACGCTCAGCTTTTTGAGGGAACCCGGCTCAATTTATTCACCTACGCGCACCCGACGGCCACCGGAGGAACTTGGTCGCTGAGCGCGCTCCAGCTCAAAGCCGACGGCTTTGAGAAGGTCAACGCCACCTTTGATCCGGTCAGCGGCGACGCGACCAAGATCGAAACGGCCGGCGAATTTTCCGATATCCAGCAGGCGTTTGCCCTCGCGTGGGGGCGGCAGTTGACGGAAACCCTTTCTTTCGGGGTGTCCCTCAAGCAGCTCACGCGCCAACTGGACGATTCGAAGGATGCTTTCCGGACGGTGGACTTCGGCATGGGTAAGGAAATGGGCGAGATGTACAAGATCGCCTTCGGCGTCCAGAACGCCTTCAGCATCCGCTCCGGCGACACGGAGGACGAGCTTCCGCTCAATTTGCGTCTGGGCAACTCGGTGCGGCTTCTGAAAAAGCGCCTGGTTTTCGGCTTTGACCTCGCCAAGCCTCAGGGTTACGGAATGGAGTGGCATTTCGGCAGCGAATACCGCGTCTTGAGATGGCTGGCGCTGCGTTTCGGCGTGATGGGCTCTCCCGCGCTGCAGGAAACCGATTTCGGCTTCGGCTTCCAGAGCAAGAGCTTCGGCCTGGATATCGCCCAGGGGCTTCACGAGTTGGGCAGCACCACCCGGGTGTCCTTGAGCATGCGTTTTGGGGACTCCAGGCAGGACCGTTCCGAGCAGGAAGTCAAGAAGCTCATTGAAGAGGGCTTCAAGTCTTTCCAGGAAGGCAACTTCCTGATGGCCGTGCAGCGCTTCAACCGGGCTCTGGAGGCCGACCCGGGGAACCGGGAGGTGCAAAGCATGCTGGCGCGGCTGCAGATGGTGGTCGGCTTCGTTCCCCGCTCGACCGGCGAGGAGGAGCTCAACACCTATATCCGCCGGGGCGCCGTCTTGTACGTCAACGGCCAGGACCTGAGATCGTCGGTGAACTCCCTGCGCTATGCGTTTAACCGGGACCCGAAGAACGAAAAGCTCCTCAAGCTCTTAAATCATGTCGAGCGCGAAGCGGGGGTCAGCGAGCTCAGCCGCATGCCGGAAGGCCCCGAAATATTCACCTTCATCGATCAAAAGATTTACGACGCCCGGCAGGCGATCTACGACAGCAAATACGATCTGGCCCTGCGCCGGGCCGCGGACGTGCTGGATTTGGAGCCCCAGAACCTGAGGGCGCTTGAGATCATGGGCAGCGCCTTCTTCCTGATGGAGGAAAAGGATAAGGCCAGGCGGGTCTGGAAGAAAGTGCTGGAGCTGGATCCGGGCAACGAGATCGTGGCCAACTTCTTGAAGCAGTTGGATTGATTTTTCCCGCCCGGACTTGAAAATTTAACTTCTTTCCTTTATATATAGATGGGGAGAGCCATGATGCGCAAGTTTTGTGCCTTGGGCCTGATTTTGGGACAACTCATGCGCCCCTGCGCCGTCTTCGCGCAGGCGGCGGTCCCGGATTTCGGGCTCTTGGAGCAGGAGCAGGAGTTCAAAAGAAACACGAAGAATGAGATTCAAACGCAAATCGTGGATCCTATTTTAGGCAAGGGCCAAGCCCAGGTCTTCGTGGACGTGGAGATGGAGGTCAAATCGCGGGTGGCGCAGGAAATGCGCGAAGGCATGGGGGTTCTCGAATCCTTCAAGGGAAAACAGGGAAAGGCGACCGACAAGAGCTATGATCCGCAGTACGTGCTCCCCGGAGTGCCCAAACCCAGATTCCTGACCGACACGGGCGTCGGTCCAAGGCCCGCGGCCACGCAAGGAACTCAGGCGCAGCAGAAAAGAAGCGTCAACGACCAGGTGCTCGGCGTTCAGACCATCATCAAGCGCTTTGAGGTGAGCATCATTCATGACAACGCCATTCCGAAGGCGAAGCTGGATTTGGTTAGAGACCGCATCATCTCATCCTATAAAAAATACAAGGTCCAGGCGGCTCAAATCATCTTTCAGTCGACTCAATTCCAGCAGCGCTGGTGGGACTTGGCGACGGATCCCGGCGTTTTCGTCCCGCTTATTTTCGCGGTGCTGCTTTTTTTGCTTCTGCTTTTTTTGTTCGGCCCGTTCGGCTCTTTCCTGCGCAGCTACGTGCAGACCCTGCGGGAGAGCTCGGGGACGGAAGTGACCGTCGATTCCAAAATTGAGAACGCCAAAGAGCCGGGAGGGGCGGGGGCGGGGGGAGGAGGCGGCGGTTTCTTCAAGGAGGGCAAGCCGGAAGCAGACGAGGAGGAAGATGAGATGGAAAATTTCAAGCCCTTTAGATACATCAACGCGGACAATTTGAGGCAATTGGCCTACCTCATCCGCAAGGAAGAGCCTTGGATCATCGCGGTCGTGATCACCTACCTTGCCCCGGAATTTGCCCGCGTGATCCTGACCTCTCTGCCCGCCGAGTTGCAGTCGCGCGTCGCCATCGAAACGGCCACCATCCGCCAACTGACGCGGGAACAGGTCCGGGCGATCGATGAGCAGATCAAGGAGAAAGTCAATTTCGTCCTGGGCGGCGTGGACCACCTGACCAAGATGCTGGAGGACGTGGATGAAAACACCCGGCAGAACATCCTCGAGTATCTCAAGAACGAGAAGCCCGCCCTTTATGAGAAGGTGCGCGAATCCATACTCACCTTCGAGGACTTTCCGTCTTTCCCCGAGCGGGTCATGCAGATTTTTATCCGCGAGCTGAGCACCGAGCACATGGCGCGGGCGCTGCAGCAGGCGCCGCCCGAGATTTTAAATAAGTTCATGGCCAATATGTCGACCGGGGCGGCCTCGCTGCTTAAAGAGGCGATGGAATACGAGAAAAAGCTGGCGCCCTCCCAAGTCGAAGAGGAGAGGAAAAAACTTCTGGACGTGCTCAAGCGCTTGGAGAAGGAGGGGCGCATCGTGGTGCGCAACAAGAAGGTCTCCGCCGTTTTGGAAGGTTTGGATGAGGAGGTCTCAGTTTCGGAGGAAAGGTCCCGTCTCGGCGCCAAGGTGGCCAAGGCGGCGCTGGGCTCCGCGCAGTCCGCGGCCGAGCCGGGCGCCGCGAACGCGGCGAGCGAATCGGAGCTCCAAAATTATTTCTCCGCCGGGATCGCGTGCTACCAGCAGGGCCAGCACGAGCAGTCTCTGGCTTATTTTCAGCACGTGGTGAATTTCCAGCCCGAGCGCTGGGAGGCGATCCAGTATCTGGCCGGCGCCTATTACGCTCTGGGGCAAACCCAGCAGGCTTTAACTTGCTATGAAAGGCTGCTGGCCATACGGCCCGACGCCGAGATTCAAAAATGGGTGGAGAGCCTCAAGCAGGCTCTGAGCGCTTCCTAACCGGCCCGCCTTTCCGCGCCCGGCCCACGGGCCGCTCTTGGGGCAATCTTTTTGTAACAACCCTTTTGTATCCTTTATTGACGCTAGGGGCGTCGTTACGGGAGGATTTATGGCCGAAGAAAAAAAAGATTTTTCAGATTTCAAGCCTCCGGTGCCGCCGGCATCGGGGGGAGGGCTGCCTCCGATTCCGCCTGTTCCGCCCCTCCCGCCCGGGATGTTTCCCCCAAAAATGCCCGAACCTCCGTCCTTCCGGGGCCATCCGGCGCAACCCCCCTCCTCTTTCGAGCAGCGTTTCCTGAATATTGAGCAGCAGTCTAAAGAAAGCGAGCTCGCCAAGCAGGCCACCGAGGCCAAGCTTCGGGAGATGGAGAAGAAGCTTCAAGAGGAGCGCGAGAAGGCGCTGATCGCCACCCTGCGTTCCCAGGAAGAGGCCAATCTGTCTTCCCGGGTGGAAGCTTCTCTCAAAGAGGTGCAGGACAAGCTGCGCCGCGAAAGACGGGAGCAGGAGCTCATCGGCGCGCGCACCAAGCTGGAGAGCCGGATACAGGAGCTTGAGCAGCGCCTGACGCAGGAAAGGGAAACCTGGGTTCAGACGCTTAAAAACCAGATGCGGCACAGGGAGGTTCAAGAGAAGGAGGTCGAGACGCATTTCGCGATGCGGCTGCAAGAAATGGAGCGGCGTTGGAGCGAGGAAAAGGCCCAGCATCAAAAATCCCTGGAGGCCAAAGACGAGGAGATCAGAAGCATAAACCGGCAGAAAGAATTGGGGCTTCAGGAAGCGGAGGCGCGCCTGCAAAGCCGCCTGCAGGAAGCGGAGCGGCTTTGGCTGACCGAAAAGGCGAATTGGCAGAAAGCGGCCAGCGACAAAAGCGAGGAGCTCAGGTCCGCCAAGCAGGAATCTGAAAAAAAGCTGCAGAACGCCGGCCAGGAATTTGAGAGACGCATCGCGGCGCTCAACCAGGAAAAAGCGATCCTAGAAACCAAAGCCCATTCGTTGCCGGAAAAGGACAAGGAAATTTACGTCCTGAACGCCCAGAAAGCCAGGCTGGAAAACGAGGTTCAGCTCGTGAGCCGGGCTTTTCAAGACAAGGAATCCCGGTTTTTGTCCGAGATAGATGGCTTTCGCAAGTCGCTGGCCAACGCGGAGGAGCCGCTGCGCCTGAAGTTGGAGGACACCGTCCAGAGGCTTCAGGCCGAGTTCCGGGAGAAAGAGGGGCGGCTGTTGGATAGCCGCGCGCAGTTGGAAAAGACCATCGCCTCCCTCAAGGCGGACTTTGAGCGCCAGCGGGAAACGGAGCTTAAGTCTATCCAGGAGTCGTTCGCATTTCGGGAGAAACATCTGCTGCAGAACGCCGAGCAGCTTCAAAGGCAGTTGTCCCATCAGGAGGAAACTCACAGGCAGAATTTGGAAAGGTCCTTGATGGAGCAGGAGAAGGCCTCCGCGGAGAAGGAGAAGCAGCTTCAAGGGAATCTGGCCCGGGCTCAGGAGGCTGCGGCGCAGCAAGCCGAAAACTTTAGACGGGAGTTGGATGAGGTTAAGAGGGAAAGCGTCGAAGCCGTGATCGAGCGCCGTGCGCTTTCCGAAACTCTTGGCGCCAAGGACAAGGAAATTGCCGTCCTCTTGGGCCAAAGAGAAGGGCTGCAAGCCGCGTTGAGCGGCGCGCAAACGTCGTTGGAGGAGGCCGAGCGCAGCCGCAATAAATTATCCGCCGAGCTTGAAGGCGCCGGCCGGGCCGTGATCGAAAAGGAGAAGGACAACTACGCGATTGCCGCGCAGAAAGACAGGCTCGAAGGCGAGATTAAATCCCTGCAATTTGCCATGCGGGAAAGAGAAGGCCGTCTGCTGGCGGACATCGACCGCTTCCAGCGGGAGGCGGCGACGGTTCGGGAACGTTTCCAAGCGGAGAAAGACTCGGAGATTCGCAGGATTCAGGAGGATTGGCAGCGGGACAGGGCCGGCGCCGAGATGGATTTCAACAAGGCATTGGCCGAGAAGCAGGGCCAGTTGGATGAGCTCGCGGAAAAAGGGGAAGACTGGAAGGCGCAGCTTCGCCGGATGCAGGCCGTCAACGGCGCCATCGAGAAGGAAGCGGCCCAATTGCGGGGACAGCTTCAGGCCGCGCAAGGACAGGTCAGAATTGAAAAGCAGCGCTGGAATCTGATCTGTCAAGGGCAGGCCCAGGAAATTCTTCGGATCAAAAAACTGTTGGCTCAAATGGAGGAGCAGCACCAGGCCGATTTGGCCAAGCGCCAACACGAAGGGCTGCTCAGGCTCGAAGAGGCGGAGGAGAAGGGGCGCGCCAGCGAAGCCGCCGTCGCCAGGCTTCGCGAAGAAATCTCCGTGCGGGACGCTTTGGTCGAGCAGGCTCAGGCGGCCGCCGAGGCGGCGCAGCAGCGGGCCGAAGCCACGGAGCGCAGGAACCAGGAAGCCCAGGCCCTTTTGTCGGAAAAGGAAAGCGAACTAAACCGCCGCGTGGAGGTTTTGGTCCAGGCGCAGTTGGCGGAAAAAGTGGGGGAGGCCAGAAGGCGGTGGCGGGAGGAATTCCAGCAGCATTGGGAGCGGCAGGCGGCCGAAAAGGAAACCGAATGGAATCAAAAGCTGGCCGATGAAAGAGTGCGCTGGCTGCGCGAGAAGGAACGGGTGGTTACGGAGATTCAAAACCGGACCCGGGAACAGCAGACCGGCGCCCTCAGAGAGTTGGAGGACCGGCTGAGGCTGGAAAGCGAAAAGTCCATGGAGACTTTGGCCAAAAGGCTCAGGGAGGATAAGGAGGCGGGAATCGCCGGGGCCCAAGCCGCGGCGCGCAAGGCGAAGGAAGAAGAGCTGGCGCTTCTGCAGGCGGCGCACGAGCAGGAAAAAGATAAGCTCCGGCTGCAATGGGAGGCTTTTGGGAAGGAGCAGGAGGAGGAAAAATCCAAGCTGCGCCAGCAAATGAAGGAGATGGAGGGCCGCGTCGACCAAGAAGTGCAGAAGTACGCGCGGGAGCTCACCGAAAGAAAAATTCTAATGGAGCAAGAGCGTCAAAACCGGTTCGATGAGTTCGAAAAGGAGCGTCAGAAAACCCAACAGGAGCTCGATAAACAGAAAAAGGAGCTGCAAAAAACATTCACCGACAAGACCGCCGTCATGGCCGATGAGTTGGCGATGGTGAAAAAGAGGTACAACGAGGAATTGGACAGGGGCCACGCCCAGTTGAGCGGAAAGACCGCCCTTTTGGAGAGGCTTGAAAGCCGCATAGAGGAAGACGACCGGGCGCTTGAAAAAATCCAGAGAGAATACGCGGAGATGACCCAGGCGCTGGTAAAGACCCAGGAGATGGCCGAGGGGCGGCAAAACGCCTGGCAGGAGGAGAAAGTCGGCCTGATCAAAGAACAGGAGCTGATGAAGCAGGATTTCCAGGCGAATCTGGAATCCATCCGCGCCGAAAAAGAAGGCTTCCAAAACGAGCTGGAAAAAGCCGGGAAGGAGCATGCGCAGCAAGAGGAAGCGTTTCGGGCGGAGCATCAGCAAAAACTTGAGGAGGTTCAGAAAAAGCTGGAGGAGACCCAGAAGGACCTTCAAGGGCGGCTGAAGCTGCTTGACGGCCAATTGCGCGACGAGCGAAAACGGAAAACCCAGTTGGCGGATCAAATCAAGGAATTGACGGCGCCAAAGCCCTCGTGGCTCGACCGCTTGAAGCAGACTTTTCAAAAAAAATAGCATGATCCAGGTTCAAAAAATCAACGGGCAAATCATCACGCTCAACGCGGAATTGATCGAATCGGTCGAGGCGGCGCCGGATACGGTCATCAGCTTGGTGACCGGCAACCGGTTCGTGGTGAAAGATACGGTGGAGGGGGTGGTCCAAAAAGTTGTAGATTATCGCAAGCGGGTGAATGCCGAAAGGCGCGTGATCAATCCGATAGAAGGACTTGAAAAAAGCTGAGGTTTTCCGGGCATTATGGATATCGCCACCATAGCGGGCATCTTCGTTTTCCTGGGGCTGGTCGTTTCATCCATTTTGATGGCGGAGGGCATTAAGGGCTTTGTGCCATTTTTAAATCCCGAGGCGGCTTTCATCGTTCTAGGGGGGACGTTCTGCGCGCTTTTGGTTAATTATCCGATTTCCCAGGTCGTGGGGCTGGGGAAGGTTTTAAGGAAGGTCCTCACCTCCGTCGGCGAAGACACCTCCGAGATCATCACCACTTTCGTCAACTTGTGCGAAAAAGCCAAGCGGGACGGCTTTTTGGCTTTGGAGCCGGACGTCAAAGCCATCCGCAATGATTTTTTGCGCCGGGGCGTCCAGTTCGTCGTGGACGGGGCCGATCAGGAATTCATCCGGAACATGCTTGACACCGAAATAGGATTCATCCGGGAACGCCACAAGGTCGGCCGGGAGATATTTTACGCCTTAGGCACATATTCGCCTTCCTTCGGCATCATCGGCACGGTGCTCGGCATGATTTTGATGCTTTCCAACGTCAACGACGTGCAGGAAGTCCCCCGGCGCATGGCCCTGGCTCTGTCGGCCGCTTTCTACGGCTTGGGATCTGGCTATCTCATTTTTCTTCCGATGGCCGGGAAACTGCACCGGCGTTCCGAGGAGGAGCTTTTGATCAAGGAAATCATCGTCCGGGGGGTGCTTCTGCTTCAAAGCGGGGCCGCCCCCAGCGTGATGGAGGCCAATTTAAAGGCCTACCTGGAGCCCTCCAAGAGAAGGGCGGTGAAGCGCTGATGGCCTTGAGACCCGCCCACGGCATGGTGGATGAGATCGATCCGCGGGTGGCCAAATTCGGCCATGCGGCCCCCATGTGGCTTTTCCCTTACGCGGATTTGATGACCGAAATGGTCTGTTTTTTTATCATTCTTTTTGCCCTATCCAGCGCTTTGAACAAAGATCTTCAGGAAGGCGCCAAGGAGATCCATGCGATGTTGGAGGAGCAAAAGATTCAGGGCGAGGTCAAACTGGACCGCGAGGGACTTAAGATTTCCCTGGAGGAGCAAGGCGAGGTTGAGTTTTTTGGAAGCGGCCATGCGGAGCTTACGCCGCATATGATTAAATTGATGGAAGGGATAGCGCCCGTGCTAAAAAAAATGGTCCAAAAAAACGACATCGTCGTCGAGGGTCATACGGATGACCGGCCCATCCGGACCGCGAATTTCGCGTCCAATTGGGAGCTTTCCACGGCGCGGGCGACCAATGTGGTGCGCTATTTGCTCTATCAGCAGGGATTTCCGCCGGCAAAATTGGCGGCGGTCGGCTACGGCGAGTTCCGGCCGCTGGTTCCCAACGACACCCCCGAAAACAGAGCTAAAAACCGGCGCGTAAAGTTTTGGATAAAAAATTGAATCGCGAACGCTCGCTTTTTAGGTCCCCATTGCCGGCCATAGTGTTCACCTTGAGCCTTGTCGCGTTCGGCTCGGGTTGCGGATTCCTTTGGGGGAGAGGCGTCAAAAAAATAGCCCAAGAGAATTTAACCGACGGGCGCCTGACCGACGTGATCGTCACCCACCGCGTCACCGGCAAGCGACAGCTTTTATTGTTTTCGAAGCCGCAATACACGTATTTTCTTGAAGGCTATATCCAGGGGCAGATCACCGATTATGACGACAACCCGATCGCCGGCGTGGTGGTGGAAGCGCTCTTGACCGAGGGGGCGGCCGCGCAGGAGGAATCGGGACGAACCGAAGTCCAGGGAACTTCGCCCAAGGCCGCGCCCGGATTGACCGGATCGGCCTCCTTCGATTCAGCCGTCAGCGACACCAACGGAATCTACCGCCTGAGATTCTTCATCCCTATTTATGAAGGTCACGTCAACGTGAGGGGAACGCTGCGCTACAATCCCGGATGGGATCAGGAAAGGATGAATTTGGGTTATTCTTACGAGCCGCAAAACAAAGACAGCAGTTTTCGGATATTTTATGATCAGGATTCCGGTTTTCTCCTTTTCGGCGAAGGCGTGCGCAAATCCATCGTCCATCCCGTCAGCAAAACGGAAGCGGCGCAGCAGCTTCCCGGCGGCGCCCGGCCCAAGCCTACCCCGGCCGCGACGCTCAAGGCCCAGGAGCAGGATAAGGCCAAAAAAGGGCCTGCGAAGCCGGCGGAAGGCGCCGGGGAAGAGCCCGCCCAGACGGTCGGCGAAGACATTTTTAAGAATTTCCCTTTCGGGCAGTAGATGATATATCTTGACCACAACGCGACGACGCCCATCCGTCCGGAGGTATTGGACGCCATGTTGCCGTTCTTGCAGGAGCAGTATGGAAACCCCTCCAGCGTCTACGCCCTCGGCCAAGCGAGCCGCCGGGCGCTGGAAGAGGCGCGCGCTGAAACGGCGCGGCTCATCGGCGCAGCCAGTCCCGATGAGATCGTCTTCACCTCCTGCGGGTCCGAGTCCGACGTTTTCGCCGTGATGGGCGCCGCTTACGAAGCTTTTGAAAGTTCCGGCGGCGTGAAAAATCAAATCATCACGACCTCCATCGAGCATGAGGCCATCATCAGTTGCGCGCGCTTGTTGAAGAGAAGAGGTTTTGAGACGCTCTTTCTTCCGGTGGACGGCCAGGCAGCGGTGTCCGCCGGCGCCGTTGAAGAGGCGCTCAGCGAGCGGACCGCGCTGGTCAGCGTGATGCATGCCAACAACGAGGTGGGGACCATCCAGGCCGTTGAGCCGATGGCCCGCCGTTGCCGGGAGCGGGGCGTTTTGTTCCACACCGACGCCGTTCAATCTGTCGGTAAAATCCCGGTGAATGTGGAGAAGATGGGCGTTTCCCTGCTTTCGCTCTCCGGCCACAAGCTCAATGCGCCCAAGGGCGTCGGGGCGCTTTATGTCCGGCGAGGCGCGCGGCTGCAGCCGCTCATCACCGGCAATTACGAGAAATTCCGGCGGGGCGGAACGCTCAACGTCGCCTCTATCGTCGGCCTGGGAGCGGCGTGCCGGCTGATCCGAACCGAGGGCGAACGGCACGCCCAGGAATGGGCCCGGATGCGCGAGCGCCTCGTTGAAGGAATTTTAGCCGAGGTGCCGGACTCTCACTTAAGCGGCGATCCGGTCAACTGCCTGCCCAATACCGTCCATTTTTGTCTGGAGGGCATTGACGGCCACAATCTGGTGGTCGCGCTCGATATGAAAGGCGCCGCCGTTTCAAGCGGCGCCGCCTGCTCCTCCGGCGCGGCTGAGCCCTCCCATGTCCTCAAGGCCATGGGCATTTCCTCCGATTGGGTCCGGGGCGCTCTGCGCATATCTCTGGGTTGGGGAAATCAGCCGCAGGAAATCGAAGCCTTTTTGAAGATGCTTCCGCCCGCCGTCGACAAGCTTCGCGCCGCTAATCGCATCAGTCGTTGAGGCAGGAGAAAGATCCAATGAACGATAAAATCACCGGGTTGCTGCAAACGATGGAGCGCTTTGAGATCGAACTGCAAAGCGGGCTTCAAACGAAGCGCGAGGAGTTGCGGATTTGGATCGGGCAAGGCAGGCTGCGGTTCGCGAACCAGACCGGGGCTTTCCAGCAAAGCTTTCAGCGGAGGCTTCCCGCCGTTGCGCCCCGCGCCGAATTGCTGAATCTGCTGACATCCCCGGCCATTTATTCTATGATCGTGCCGCTGCTCCTGCTTGATATAACGATCACCCTCTACCAAACCATCTGTTTCCCGGGCTACGGGATCCCCAAAGTTTCCCGCGCCAAGTATATCATCCATGACCGGCACCGCCTGAGCTATTTAAGCGGCCTTGAAAAGTTCAATTGCTACTACTGCAGCTATGCCAACGGCTTGATGGCCTACGCCAGGGAAATAACAGGAAGGACGGAGCAATACTTCTGCCCCATCAAGCACGCGGCCGGCAGGCCCTCGCCGCATCCCCATTACCACCGTTTCTTCGACTACGGCGACGGGGAAAAGTACCGCAAAGAGCTTAAGAATATCAGAAAAGACTTGCAAGAGGCGGGCGGCGCGGCGGGATTGTTGGAGTAGGGGGGCGTTTCAGAAAGGCGTTAGGCAAAATCTCCGGCTCCTGGCAAACACTACCTTAGTGTGTTTGCGCGAGCGCTTGGGTTAGTTTTAAATCGTTGACTGGGTGGGATTCCTGCTCACCCAGCCTGCATGTCGAAGGCCTCCTTCGAAGCCCGGGTTCCTCGCTGCCGCTTCACCCCATCGCTCTGCTCCGGGGTTGCGCTATCTGCCTCTGGGTGACCGCGTACTTCTGAAGCGGTCACGGGATTTTGCCGCATCCGGTGGATGAGAAGCCCCTGGGGGGCGTCAGGCAAAATCCCCGGCTCGGAGCAGACACTACCTTAAATGTGTCTGCGTAGAGCGCTCAACTCGGCTCGTCACGCCGCTCTGCGGCTTCAAACGTCCCTGAGCGCTGCGAAGGGGTCGAATCTTTCGTGTAATTCCGCCAAAAGACTGGCGGAAGGGGTGGGATTCCTGCTCACCCGCGCTTCATTCGAAGCGCTCCTTCGCAGCCCGCCGGTCTCGCTGCCGCTCCACCCCATCGCTCCGCTCCGGGGTTGCGCTA